>REEN01000056.1 GCA_007695015.1 Marinilabiliales bacterium | reverse complement strand
TGCCTGCAGTATTCACTCCCGCCAGTCCCGCCTGCAGGCTGCCCTGCCTACAGGTTACTGTTCAGGTATTCAACAAGGCCCTGGGGATCGGAACTGTAAAGGTCGGCGTTTATCCTCTCGCAGAAATCCTGGTTCACGGGAGCCCCGCCCACGCATACGAGGGTTTGGGGACTCTTCTCTTTGATCGCCTGCGTGATATTCTCCATGTTCACCATGGTGGTGGTGAGCAGGGCCGACAGCCCGATCACTGCACCGGGGTTTTTCCCGAGCTCTTCCAGGAACCTGTCAGCGCCGACATCAACGCCCAGGTCGATTACCTCAAAGCCGTTACCTTCGACCATCATGGCAACCAGGTTTTTCCCGATATCATGAAGATCGCCCGCAACGGTGCCGATCACGAATGTGCCCTTACGCTTTGTCTGCCCGCTTGCAAACCATGGCCTGAGATGCTCCATTGCCGCGTTCATCGCTTTGGCCGACATCAGCACCTGGGGCACGAATATTTTGTTTTCACGGAATTTAATGCCCACCTTCCCCATTCCGGGTATCAACGCATTTGTAAGAATATCCCCTGCAGAAGCACCCTGCTCAAGAGCATTTGCCGTGAGCTCATGAGCACCATCCTCTCCCTTCATGTCGGGCGGGTAGGGAGATGTTTTGTTGATCTTACCTGCTTCGATGCAGATTGCAATACGGTTGAAAACTTCATCCATAACAGTGGTTGGTTTATGAGGCCGCTTATTCAGGGGCAGTGGTTTTTTCGTAGCAAAATACAAAAAAAATATCCTTTACAGAAGGTTCAGGTAATTGAGATCTCCGGCATCTGCCGGTTTATTGCTCTACCGGGCTCTCTGTCAGCAGGCCTGTGTTTCACCCTACCGTACCTTCGGTTGGCGTTTCCACCAGTTTGCCAGTACCGATCCCGAAATGTTCATCCATGTACCGAACAGGTTCGGCGGCAGTGCAGCCACATGGCTCTTGAGCACATCCATTGCCAGCCCCGTTGCCATACCCCCGTTCTGCATGCCTACCTCGAAGGCAACTGTACGACAAGCGGCCTCATCGATAAGCGGAGTGTCCGTATCCCTAAAGCCCATTTTGTAACCCAACCTGCCAAGCAATGAACCGAAGCCCCTTGCTCCCCAGTAACCCAGTCCGTATCCGGAAAGATTGTGCACAACAGCGGCAAGAACCAGCAGAAGTCCCGCTTCCAAAAGCACGTCGTGGGTCTGTGCGATGATAATGGCAAGTATTGCACATATCCCCGCCATTGATACCACAGGCAACGCTTTGTCTATCCAGGTATTCGGCCTCCCGAGCCATACGCTGACAATGATCTTTGACAAAGCCACAACCGATAAAAGCGACCCGCCCAGTACAAGTCCGTTCCGCAACGGGGCAAAAATTCCGAAAACTTCTGGATCTGCTGCTAAAGAGGAGGCTGCAACAAGGGCAGAAACAAGCGCCACAAGTAAAAGATAACCGGCAGACACAGCCCACGGCCTTCTGCTGTAGAGTACCGCATGGGCAAGTAATCCGGCAACAACCGGTATCACAATTATATTGATCACCCCTATCATCATTGCCAGTGTGTCGATTGGTATAAACCGTCCGGCAAAAAGACCCATGAGCAATGGTGTCATCAGCGGTGCTACAAAAGTTGAAACAACTGTCATTGTGACCGATAACGCAACGTTGGCCCCTGCAATGAATGCCATCAGGTTTGATGCAACCCCTCCCGAAACCGAGCCTATGAGCACAATACCGGCTGCCAGCTCACCCTCAAAGCCCAGTGACAGTGCCACTGCAAAACCTATGACCGGCATGACCCCGAATTGCAGTACTACGCCCAGCATAACAGGCCACGGAGCCACGAGGATACCCGAAAAATCCTTCAGGCTGAGGGTGGTGCCCATACCGAACATTATCAGTTGCGTCAGTGGCACTATCAGCAGGGGAAGTTCAAAACCACCCCACTCATGAAGGGATTGGGGCCAGGCAAGGGCAAAACCTACACAAACCAGCACCCAGGCGGTAAATGAAAAGTCCCGCAGCTTGTCGTGGCTCATTACAAAAAGTGCAGAAGCACACAAGAGTCCGAAAAGTCCCTGACGATAGCAAGACAATCCTGCCAGCGCAAGTCCGATAAGTATTATGGCAATAACAGCAACTGTTGATGCAAGATGAAGTATGGATATTTTTTTTCCTGTGGCCATGCCATAATGATATAGCTGTTAGAGGCGCATAAAAACCTGAATATTTTCTATTCTGACGTCAGCCAGAATGCAACCCTGTTAAAATAAGCAATGCTTTCTGCTATTTCGGGGACAGAATCTTCCCAGTTATGCTCATACTCTATTGAAAAAACTCCTTCAAACCCCTGTCTCTTCAGCTCATGCATAATGCCAGCTATATTGCATACACCGGCACCCCATGGTACATCATGAGAACCCTCTCCGTAATGGTTCAGGTCCTTGAAATGAAGGGAAATAATCCTGCCTTCCGTATTTTTAATTGCCTCAAGCGGATCTACCCCTGAACGCCCCCAATGTCCGATATCTGCACAGATACCCATTTTCCGGCTTCGTCCGGCCAGCTGAGCCATTGCATAATCTGGATTCCAGAAATCAGAGCGAGGCTTGGGATGATTATGTATGCCAACATTAATTCCGTATTTTTCGCACAATTCCTCTATAAGATCAAAATGCTTTGCACGGGGATTTATCATTATTGATTCTATCCCCATATCATATGCAAATTCAAATAACTGGTTCCACTCCTCGGCGGTATTGGCTCCGGCAACCCCGTAATTTACAAGCCTGATGCCTTTGGAGTCAAGCAGGTCCTTTAATTTTTGCCGTGTCTGCGTATCCATGGAATAGTGTGTCGTACCTTCAATTCCTGCTCCAATGGTCTGACCCGGATACATTTCCACATACTTCAGTCCAAGCTCATTAAGTTTATCCAGGGTCTCTTCAAAGGTGAAAAGCCTGAAAGTATAAGCCTGGGCAGCAAGTCTCCAGCCAAGCTCTTCAGCTGCCGAATGGTCGTATCTCTGCTGCGCATTAACAGGAATAAGCACAAAAAATGCAATAAAAACGGTAAGGAAAATTTTCAGTTGCTTCATGATTGTGGAATTTGATTATTTAATAATGGATTACCAAAACATACAAACTTAGTTCCCCAGACCAGGCAATAATTCATCAAACCTCTCCATCACCTCTTTCCAGTTGGTGAAAATCAGCCCTTCGTCTTTGAAGAACTGCTGTACCACGGGGTCGGCAAAAAGATCCACCTCCCATGCGCGCTGTTGCCATGAACCGGTTATTGTTTTTCCGAACCCGCTTTCAAACTGCGGATGAAAAATTATCTCTGTAAGCCCCGGCTGAAGCGAACGTATCTGCTCAAAAAACCGTTCGCGAACCTCCTCATAGGTGTCAGCCTCCGGTACGGAAGAGAAATAGTCAAGTTTCGGAAGCGAATAGCTGTCCAGCATATCAAGCAGCCTTTCGGTTACGGGATAGCCTGCCTGCCGGTACCGTTCAACCACCTCAGGGTCGGAAAAATCTATCACCATGGCAGGGATGTTGTATTCTTCGGCAAGCCTGAGGTATATCTCAGTAAACTCGTTTGTGGCAAAGACAGTTCCCATATGGGTATCCATATGGTCGGGGCGGTATCCCAGCGACAGGGTGTATTCAATCTGGGCCCTGAGCTCCTTTTCAACCTCTTCGGGTGTGGCATTCATCGCCACCTCCTGAACGCTCCGCCACATGTACCCGTCGGGATCTACCAGTCCGGGAACCTCATAAGGATCAGCCACCGGGCCCCAGCGGTGGGTTTGCCACTCGCTTGTCAGGGTAAGGTGAATACCCACATCGTATTGCGGATTCTCAATGGCCCAGCTGATGGCATCTTCGTAGGCCGGGCATGGCGCCATAGCGGCAGCACTCTGTATATACCCGTTTTCCATCAGGTAAAAAGTTGCTTCATTGGCTTCGTCACACATACCCATATCATCGGCATGAAAAATCAGCACTCTTTCGCCGGCAGGGAATCCGAGCTTCTCAGCCCATGTCTGATACTGATCGGCGGCAGCCCTTTCGGAACTGCTCCGCCCTCCGCATGCAAAAACAAGAAAGACAATTGATATGGCA
This sequence comes from Marinilabiliales bacterium, assembly GCA_007695015.1. Lineage (NCBI taxonomy): Bacteria > Pseudomonadati > Bacteroidota > Bacteroidia > Marinilabiliales > Marinilabiliales bacterium. The sequence goes on along the minus strand of REEN01000056.1, from coordinate 56,563 downwards.
GCAAAAATACCGGTCAGCCGGTTTATCAATCTGAAACGGGAAAAGGTCATGTTAATGGCAGTTTTGTTTTTCAGGGTGAACAGACAGGTTCAATATTAACAAAATTTGGGGATATCAGCTAACAACCCGCCGGTAAAAGCCAGGGAAAGCCGGCAGGCCTTCCCTGAAGCCCGGAGTTACAGAAGAAGCGAATTGAACAGCAGCTTGTAGGATGAGGGCGTTGATCCCCTGAACTGGGGGCAGAAAGAGAAAAGCACTATCTGTCCCTCTCCCTTTTTGACCCAGACCATTGCAACCTGTTCTGAAAGAAGGTCTTCATTCCTTATAAATCCGCTCAGCAGTATATCTTCCTTCGGAAAAGATGCAATAACCCTCCTGTCCATGTCGAAATAGGGGAAGCTTGTTGCAAAAACGGGATTTCCGCGGTGAAAAACCCCGGTATATTCAGGCATACCCAGCGTGAGAGGATGATTCGGCCTGAGCCTGACCCGAAGGAATGAGCCGGTAACATCAAGTCCCTGACCTGACAGCCTGCTCCCGATGTCAGAAACCGGCAGGCTGAACTCCTGTTTTTCGCCGTTCTCCTCCTCAATGCTGAGGTTGCCCATGAATATTGAGGTGGATCTTCCCCACGAAACCACCTTCCCTCCGTTATCGACAAACGAAAGAAGATTATTCAGGCCTTTCTGCTCCATTCCTTTGGCATATTCGGGCGGGTACCTTGTAATGGTGTAGTTTCCGGGCCTGCCTCCCCTGCCAGCCATCAGGGCTGCCTGTGACTGGTCGGGCAGGATCACAATATCAAAGTCGCGTTGCAGGTTAGCCTCTTGCAGGTCGGCCGGCCTAAGTACACGGTATGGAATATTATATGTGTCAAACAGGTACCGTGTCCATCCGGCATCCATATCGTGAAACCAGGTTTCTACAAGGGCGATCTGCGGTATTCTCAGGGCTTCTGTGCTGCCTTCAAATGCGCCGGTCAGGTATACAGGTTGTACCATCAGCCCTTCAAGAACCATATCAAGATCCCTCTGCGATGCCATAAAGAAACTGCCCTCCGGAAACTCCTTTTCACCAGCCTTATAGCTTTCTGTAAGCCTCTCTACCTTCAGCCCCATATCGGCAGCGGTAAATGCTGCCCTGAAGCTTTCGTTGTTGGTTGCCGTGAACAGCACCCCTGCATAACTGGCAGGTCTTTCAGCAGCAAAGCCAAACGGGATATCCACCTTTTCGAGAGTCGAAACAGGAATTTCATACCTTGTGTTTATCTCAACGGCCTCAACACCCTTGTGCAACGGGAGCGACCAGCTTGTAATGTCATAGGGCCTTATCATGTCGCCTCCCCTCGTGTAATGGCGAACCGGAAATTGCTGTGCCTCCATCACCTCTTTAATGAAGGCGCGGTAGGGCTGGGCAAGAGGTACAACAATATCCCCGGCTTTGTGCAGCCTGTTTTCAATCACCTGGTCGGCCGTAAGGCGATAAGTAGTGATTCCATGCTTATCAAGAAGGTTGACCAGGTCGGCCAGCTCACTCCTGTCATGCTGGTCAATAGGCATTATGTAATAGTATGGTGCCTCGTTCCTGCCCCTCTCAACTTCTCTCCTGGTTATGTCATTACGGTGTCTCAGTATCTCCTCCCGGTGAATTGCCGCCGTGCGCATGTACGAAAGGGTATTGACCCTCTCATACTCAACAATGTCGCTCAGGTGCCACCACCCGCCGGGCCAGGGGTCGGGCATGTTTATGCTGATTTCATATTCGGCAAGGCCCTTGCCTGTAACCGTAAGCTCGTTCGGCTCAATATATATAGGCGAGGCGATATCAACACTGGCTGCCTCAGAGAGCATTGCTATTACACCTTTCCAGAGGCTGGTTGAGGTATTGCCGGGCCAGTACATATCGAAGATGTATTGTACAGATACCCCCTGCAGTCCCGCTTCGGTCATCTCGGTGAGCGCCCTCGAACCGAAGATGCGCTTCCAGTTCCATATTCCTGGCAGGATATTTTCTGCTATCGGGTCATGGGGCGGCGACACATAATACCTTGGGCCTCGCGACCCCATCTGGTGCCTCTCAACACTCACCTGCGGAAACCATTCGGTGCTGTAGGCCCTGGCAACGGCCTCATTCTCACTCATGGCCAGGGTAATGAAGTCCCTGTTGATATTGTGGCCCACATACTTGTGATAGACCCCGGGCATTGAGCTTCCCTCGTATCTTGTGCCCTTGTACTTCTTATAATTCTCAACTATCATGTTCATCCCGTCAGGATTATGCGACGGGGTGATCATGTAAACCGTATTATCGAGTATAAACTGCATCCCGGGCTCCTCAGAGGTGATCATCTCGTAGATGATCAGTGGTGCTGCCTGTGAAGGCCCGACCTCGGTCGAATGCATCGACAGCGTCATAAAAAAGAAAACCCTGCCCTCATCCACGAGTCTGTTACGCTCTGCATCAGCCAGGTCAGGCTCAAGTGCAAGCCGGCGGTTCACCTCTTGAAGCCTGTCAATATTAGCTATATTTTCGACCGAGGATACAAACAAAAGGTACATAGGCCTTCCAAGCTCCGTATACCCTATCTGTTCCATCTTTACCTTTGGCGATGCTGCCTCAAGCTTTTTCATGTAATCGATCATCTCCTCATAGGTAAACAGCATCCTGTCGGCTCCGGGTTTAAAGCCGAAATGTGATTCAGGGTCGGGTACCTGCTGACTTTCATGGGCTGTCGACGCAGATAGTCCGGATGTAAAAACCAGTGCCGCAATAAGCACCCTTGCAGTTAAACGAATCAATTGGTCCATAAGTTTTTATTTAAATAATTTAGTGATATCCGGTGATCTCCTCACGCAATACACCATCCGGGGCACCGGGAACCGGCATAATCTGACAATGACCACCGGAAGAGTCAGGTGCTAAATATAGCAAACCTTTCACAAAAAAGAATTATTTTTACATCCGGGCCTTAATCCGGCCAGTCCGCCAAATCAAACTTGATGACAATGCATCCTGTCAGTATCATAAACAAGGTTGTGCTGTTAATTTTCCTCACCCTTCCCCTGAATTTATCAGGGCAGACCGACAGGATATTTCTTGAAGTTGGCAACATCAGGCACGAATTCGGAGACTACCAGGGTGCAATAGAGGCATTCACAATGGCCCTGGAGACAAATCCACGACTGGGTATCGCATTTAACAACAGGGGTATATCAAGGGCCATGACGGGTGATGATCCGGGGGCTATCCAGGACTTCACCAGGTCAATTGAGGTCAACGAAAAGTACGCGCCGGCCTACCTCAACAGGGCCGCTTCAAGATATAATACAGGAGACTACTACGGGGCGATAGACGATTATGGCCGGGTGACCGAGCTGGAGCCTGAAAATGCCATTGCATGGTACGGCAGAGGTATAGCACATCTCCAGGTCAGATATATGGTCGGCGCCTGCAATGATCTGGGCACGGCCATGGAGCTGGGGTACTATCCGGCAGAAGAACTGCTCAGGGAACATTGCCGCTGATGTCATAAGCCTGGTTTAAACATGCGGTCTGTTAAAGCCTTTGGCCATAGCATTTACCGAAAAACTGCCGCTGTGCCCCTCCACAATAAAGATCATACTGCAACAAGCTTTTCGGTTTTTAGACTGAGTTCGCCGTCAAACCGGTATGCTGCAAGCCTGCCCTTCCTGTAACAGCAGTAATCTACGCAGCAGATATTGGGCGATTGGATTCCCGGTTCCTCGCGGAGGCAGTAATGCCCTATAAAAAGCGGCCTCCTGTTCTCATGGTAGGGTATAAATGCTTTTTCTTCTCGCCCGTTTATAAACCGGTTAGGCCGGATCTGGTAATCACCCAGGGCGACCTCTGCCAGCCTGTATTTTTTGGGCTCCATCCACCATTTTATCCGTAAGCTTTCTGCCGGTTTTCCCGTCTGGTTTATCACGGTTGTCAGACTTCCTGCAGGTATCTCCACACCCGACAACAGGACCTCTGCCACATTTTGCTCTATGGTGCCTTCCCGGGCAGAATTGTGCAGGAAAGATTCGGTCATCCGGTTCCCCGGAAGGTTTCTCCTTACAAACTTTATAACACGCTTGTCCCAGCAGGCATGGACCACCCTGAAATGTTCGAACTCAAGGAACAGCGGTAACTGCTTCATCCAGTCAAGGTATTCCTCCCACTCCTGCCGGTAATTGGAAAAAGCCTTGTGGGTAGGAGAAAAAAGAGTCCGCGACGCCGAATTGTGCCTGCGGAGGTATCCCCTGCCGGTCGATTTGGTATGATAGCAGATAAGGTTGTACTCGTGGTTCCCCATCACTGCAAAGGCTGCCCTGTTCTCGGTCATCCTCTTGACTATCTTCAAGGTCTGGCGTACTTTACCGCCCCGGTTGACAAAATCGCCTGTAAAAACCGCTTTGCGATGTGGGTGACAGTAATAACCGGATTTTTTGGAATACCCCAGTTTATTCAGAAGCTTCTTAAGAGCTTCCGCATTTCCGTGAACATCACCTATTATATCATACATAAGGTGTTATGGCGGGTTCAGAAGGGTGAGAACATATTTCTGGTACGGTTATGTCTCCTGTTACCGAAAGGATCTGAGTATGGCGCCCACAGATGGTAAGGGTTGTTCGTCCTGTTCATTCCGACCTCTGCACCAAACCGCAGGTTCTCGGTAATTTTGTATTCCAGGCCCATAACCATCCCATGGCTTCTGTATTCTCCCAACGCCGGGTTCATCATCATCCCCTGGCTGCCGTAGCCTCCCAGTGCCGGATTCATCATCATCAGGAGCGGAAGCTGGCCCTCTTCCCTGAAAACAGTACCTGTAACAGCCAGGTTTTCGTTAACCATGTACCTTCCCGACATGAACAGTGAATAGTCAGCAGGCCCCTGCTGCTGAACATGCGGCATATTGTTGTTCATAACAAGTGGCTGCTGCATGTCGCTGTAACGGTTAAAGGCAATAGTACCGCCTGTTATAATTGTAAAAGAGGGATTCAGGTCATACTCGAACAGCGGGGCTATGTAACTGCCGGTCATCCCCCCACCACCTGAAAATGAGGTGAATGATGTACCCATTTCCATTCCGAAACGGCTGTTTTCAGGCAGGTTGCCCGAAATAAGTCCTGCACCCCTGGCATTCCCGGTGCTGAACAAACCCTGGGAAACGGCCGCCACAGAGATCAGCCAGAGAGCAATTACCAGATTAATGAAGCGTGAAGTTCTCATAATGACTTTATATTACCTGCCATAAAATTACTGTAAAGATAACGTAACTGCAAAACAAATATTATTAAAACACCTTTCTCCGGTCTATCTGTCCAGCCTTGAGGCCCTGTTCACGGCTTTAATCCCGGAAAGCTTGTGCAACAGCAGGTCGAGCTGGTATTTATTTTTCACTATAACCCTTATCACGCCGTCAAACATACCATCGTTAGAGTCAATGCTTATTGAACGCAGAGTCATTTTAAGGTCCTTTGACACAACATCAGAAATCCTGTTCACTATGCCAACCTCGTCTATTCCGCTAAGCCTTATCATCACCTGGAAACTGGAGGTGTCGGGTGAGCTTGTCCACCGTGCCTTTACCACCCTGTAATCGTACCGGCTCAGCATTGAGGGGGCATTGGGACAGCTTATCCGGTGTATCTTGATCCCGTCGCTAACGCTTACAAACCCGAAAACCTGATCGCCAAATACAGGGTTGCAGCAACGGGCAAGTTTATAGTCTACGTTGTTGAGGCTTTCATCTATAATTAGTATATCGGCCTGCCTCTCAACCTGGACACCGTCTGCAGGCAACTCCTGTTCGGCGGACTCATCCGGGTGTCCTGCCGCCTGCTCCCTCTCCTTTTGTTCAAGCCTGATGATCAACTCCTTGACATCAGCAGGATCAATGCGCCCGGAACCAATCAGGTAAAAGAAGTCAAATGATGTCTTCACCTTGTAATGCTTCAGCACCCTGGTTTTTATCCTGTCAGGAAACCCGATCTTCCAGTTCTTCAGCCGGCGGCTCAGCAACTCCTTGCCGGCGTCAGATTCCACCTGCCTCTCCTCCTTTATGCTATTCTTGATCTTTGTCCGCGCCTTTGCCGTCACCACCCAGTTCAGCCAGTCTATCTTTGGCCTCTGGTTTTTGGATGTGAGAATCGAGATCTGGTCGCCGTTCTGCAGCACCTGTTTTATGGGTACATTTTTCCCGTTCACCTTTGCTCCTACACAGGTACTGCCCACATCGCTGTGAATCTCAAATGCAAAATCAAGCACGGTGGCCCCGGCAGGAAAACGCTTCAGGTCGCCATTGGGGGTAAATACGAATACCTCTTCACTGTAAAGGTTAAGCTTGAAGTTATCGACAAATTCGAGTGCACTCGGCTCCGGATTTTCCAAAACCTCCCTTATGTGTGTGAGCCATTCTCCCAGGCCCCTGTCAATCCCCTCTCCCTTGTATTTCCAGTGTGCGGCAAGACCTTTCTCCGCGATCTCATCCATCCGGCGTGTACGTATCTGTACCTCTACGAATTTTCCTCCGGGACCGACAACTGTGGTATGCAGCGATTCATAGCCATTTGACTTGGGCACTGAGATCCAGTCCCTCATCCTGTTTGTATTGGGCTGATAAAAATCCGTCACCACAGAATATACCCTCCAGCAATCAGCCTTCTCTTTTTTCAGTTCTGTATCAATAATGATCCTGATGGCAAAAATATCGTACACCTCGCTGAACTCAGCCTGCTGCCTCTTCATCTTGTTCCAGATGGAATAGACAGACTTGGTCCGCCCCTTTATCTCGAAACTGAACCCCTGACTTGCAAGTTCCTGCTTTATAGGTTCTGTAAACTCTCTTATAAACCTGTTCCTTGCGGTTGTTGTATTCCTCAGCTTCCTGTCTATATCAAGGTATATATCAGGATTGGTGTATTTCATCGACAGGTCCTCCATCTCCGACTTGATATTGTATAGGCCCAGGCGGTGTGCAAGCGGAGCATAGAGATAGAATGTTTCCGACGCCGTTTTAAGTTGCCTTTCGGCTGATGAGTACTCCAGGTTCCGCATATTCTCGAGCCTGTCAGCCAGTTTAAGCAGGATAACCCTCACATCGGTCGACATCGTAAGCAGCAGCTTCCTGAAATTTTCAGCCTGCAGGGAGGTTTTCATCCCTGATATTTCCGACAATTTGGTAAGGCCCTCAACAATGTTCCTCACGGGTTTGCCAAAGTCCTTTTCAATATCCTGGAGACTGTTAACTCCTTCTCTTACCGTTTCATGCAGAAGTGCAGATATGACCGAAGTAGATCCAAGCCCTATCTCCTCAACGGCGATACGGGCTACTGCAATTGGATGGTAAATATACGGATCGCCCGAGTCCCGCTTTTTCTGAAGATGTGCAACAAGTGCGGAATTGAAAGCCTTCCTGATCTTTACAGTATCTGCCCGGGTCACACATTTCCTGCAAGCTCTCAGCAGTCCCCTGTACCTGTTGAGTATACCGGTCTTCACCTCTTCAGGAAGGACATCTTTGTCTATCTTATCTATCATATCTGAATAAACCTGCGACCATCCTTTGTTAAAGTCCTGGCGGCACTGGCCAGTTATGCTGAACTCCTGCCGGCAGAGTCTCCGGCAATCCGGCCGGAGTACTGCAGTCAGGATCGTGTTCCGGCCCGTTCACCGGAATATTACAAGCCGTGCATGATAATTACCTTACGCTTATACCGATGCCCCCGGTAACCACCGAGTAATTGGCATACGTGTAGTCAAAATGGATATGGACTACCGCCAGCTTGACTTTGAAGCCTGCGGTAAGCCGTGGCTGTATTCCACCAGTATCGCCCTTCAGCTTAAAGTCAACAGGATCCTTCAGTGCCGAGGCATCTGTCACCTCAACCTGCATGTTATCAGGGTTAACCGCAGGCACCGGGTACCAGCCGGTCATCTTAAGGGTGGTGTTGGTGGAATTTATGCCGAGTCCGAGATACCCTGTTATAAAAGGAATATCGGCCGAGGCAATGACATTTGCAGTGAAGCTTCCCACCCCGAAATCAAGATTCTGACCGGAGAAATCCACAGCCATGGAAGTATTGTCAATCGCCCCGATATCGGCGGGACTGAAATCGAGGGGAGCTCCTGTGTAGAATTTTGTATAGCCCGCCATAACCGAAAGATTGACAACCGGTAAACGCTGCACAACCGGTATCCACTGTTTAAGGCTGTGCTTCACTCCGATACCCCAAAGCCCCAGGCTGCCAATATCACCAAGTCCCACTTCAGGTATATACCTTCCAATTATGTCAGTACCAAATGGCAGGCCGATACCGAGCTGAAGTGTCGGAGCCGGAACAAAACCCAGGCCGGTACCCTGAGGCAGGTTGATCTCGGCCAGGGTAACCTCGTCGCCTGAAACTGTTTCAGTAAATCTCAGGGCAGATGGCTGCATACCTTTTTCACCAGCAATTGTAGGCGTAACCTGAGAACCGGTAACATAGGTATTGTGACTAAGTCCGAGCTCACCCGGAGCGAAGGACTTGGCCTGATCGGGTATTAATGCAACATTAACTGACAGGGTAAGGTCAAAGCCCGGAAACCTGTGAGGCCTGGCAGTGTTGTACCAGCCAGCGTTAAGCGTTGCCCCGAACGCATTTGTAAAGGGTGACAGGTAAGCCTCTGCAAGCTTTTCGGCATCACTTACACCTCCTGTGAGGAGTCTTCCCATCTGGTCAAGCTGTGAATATGCATTCTGCATGAAAAGACCGGAAAGCAAAACTGCCTGAATAATAATGGATCTTCGTACAAACTGTTTCATCTTATTTAGATTTTAAATGTCAAAGATAAACGGATAGATAAAAAGAAAGCATGCTTATTTGGTTTAAATTTAGTAAAAATAACAAACCTGGATAATGTTGTATTGCCAGGCACTGATTATCAGCGGATGACAAATAACCTTTATCAAAGCAGGGGACTGAAGATCCGGGCAAAAGACTCGACGAACCTCTTCCGGAACCCCCGTCTGGCATGAATTCCCAGCTCAATCTCAGTGCAGTTACCGATATCACTCAGAAAAGACTCCTTCAGCTCATTGCAGAGTCCCTCATCATATACCAGTGCGTTTATTTCAAAATTATCGTCAAAACTCCTGATATCCATATTTGCAGTTCCTACCGATGCAAACACATCGTCAACCATTATCAGCTTGCTGTGCACAAATCCTTTCTGGTAGGCAAAAACCCTGATCCCCGCCTCCAGCAGCTCCTCCACGTATGACATCGTACCGTTATAGGCCAGAACGGAATCTGATCTGCCCGGAATAATTATCCTGACATCAATACCACTGAGTGCAGCAGTCTTGAGTGCTGTCAGTATGCTCTCATTGGGAATGAAATAGGGTACGGTTATATAGATATAATGCCTGGCAGTGCTTATGGCGCTGAAGTACGCCTGCATTATGCTTGCCCAGTCCGAGTCCGGTCCGCTCGCTGTTATCTGCACAAGCTGCCTGTTTCTGATCCGGGATTTGGGGAAATAGGAACGGTTGCTCACTATTTTTCCCGAAACAAAATACCAGTCGATCAGGAATACCACCTGCAGGGAGTTCACAGCCTCTCCCTCTATCTTCATGTGGGTATCCCTCCAGAATGGGATATCTTCACTGCCCACTATGTACCTGTCTGCTATATTTATCCCCCCTACAAACCCAATATTCCCGTCAATAACTATGATCTTCCTGTGGTTGCGGTAGTTGATCCGGTTTGCAAGGAACGGAAAACGCACGGGCATAAAGGGGTAAAGTTCAACTCCGGCATTTTTCAGGCTCCCAAGGAATTTCTTCCCCAGTTTCCAGCACCCCACATCATCATATATGATACGTACTTTTACACCTTCGACCGACTTGGCAATCAGCAGCTCCCTTATCTCATTACCTATTCCGTCATCGTCAATTATGTAATATTCCAGGTGGATATGGTCCTTTGCCTTCTTAAGCTCAGATATGATCGAGGCGAAAGTCTGATCGCCGTTGTTCAAAATCTCCACACGGTTTCGGGTGGTAAGCAGAGCCTTGCTGTTACGAAGCAGAAGGTTGATGATCGGCAGCTTTTCCCGCACCTTTTCATTTTCGATATAATCCTGTTCCTGCAGCTCGATGATCTGATTGTCGCTCAGGTTACGTATCCTCTCGAAATCCTTCAATCCCTTCCTTGAAAAAATCTTCTCTTTCCGGTAGTTCTTGCCCACCATAAAATAGAAGATTAGTCCGAGTACCGGCAAGACAAAGAGAACCACCACCCATGAAATTGTCTTGGTAGGATTTCGGTTATCCAGTATTACCGAAATGGCCACAAGAATGGCTGTAGTAAGGTAGATCACGTTCAGAACGAAAAAGAACGTGCTCCATGAATCCGATAATGAAGAGAGGTAACTCATATCCGACTTGCATTACAATACGCTTCAGCCTATAAGGTGCATAAAAATAACGATTTTACACGAGATAATGAGCGGTATGTGAAACTTTAAATCAATCGTCTCGTCCGTTCCTGGATTGGTGAACGAACCATAATGCGCGTAAAATCCGGTATAAAATGCACCGCAACGATCAGGCATCAGACTCCCTCACCGGCGGGTAGCTCAGTTCATTCTCGCTTTTGGCAATTATAGTTGATGCGGCACAGTTGCCCGTCACATTTACCACCGTGCGCAGCATGTCAAGAGGCCTGTCAAGGGCGAGCACCATTGCAAGACCCTCGGCAGGAAGCCCGACCGAAGTAAGAATAATGACCAGCATCACCACCCCGCCTCCCGGTACACCCGGGGTGCCTATCGAAGCCAGGGTTGCAGTAAGAACTATGGTAAGCTGTTGTGCCATGGTAAGGTCAAAGCCGAATGCCTGGGCAATAAATACCGCACCCACAGCCTGGTAAAGGCTGGTTCCGTCCATGTTTATGGTTGTCCCTATAGGCAATACAAAACTCGATATTGTCTTTGAAACACCAAGGTCCCGTTCTACAACCTCCATGGATATTGGCAGCGAAGCTGCACTCGAGCTGGTTGAAAAGGCGATCATCTGGGCGGGACTGATGGCCTTGTAGAAATCCTTGTAGCGCACAGGGGTTGTAAGCCTTATGACCAGAGGATAAACAATGAATATTATAACAAGGTACCCGGTTACGGTAGCCACTATATAGAGACCCAGCGAGGCGAACAGATCGAGTGACTCGGCTATGTCATCGCCGGTGAACTCGACTACAAGGGTGCCCAGAAGGGCAAAAACCCCCAGGGGGGCAATTTTCATCACCAGGTCAACTATCTTAAGTACAATATCATTCAGTCCGTCGAAAACATCCTTAACCGCCTTTACCTTCTCATGGGGGATCAGGGCCACGGCCAGCCCGAACAGTATTGCAAAGAATATGATCTGCAGAATGTTCCGGTTATCGCTTGCTGCATTCACAATATTTTCGGGCACTATCTCGACCAGGAAGTCCAGGGGTCCCCCTGTCCTTACCTGTTCGGCAACCGCCTCGGTCGCACCGACCGATGCAGCATACTGCTCCTGCATCTCGGCCCGCCGGGAATCGGGAAAGGCATGTCCGGGTTTCATTACGTTTACTATCAGAAGTCCCACTGTAATTGCCACCACCGTTGACGCCATAAAGAAGCCAAGAGTCTTCAGCCCGATTCGCGAAAGCTTGCCTATATCGGTCAGGCTTGCCATCCCTTTTACCAGAGATACGAAAATGAGCGGAACCGCAATCAGCCTGAGCATGTTGAGGAATATCGTACCAAACGGCTTTATCCAGTGCTCATTGAACTGCGACCAGTCAAAAATAACAGCCATCATACCCCAGACAAGTCCGGCCCCCATGCCTGCAACGATCTTACCCCACAATGGGAGGTTGTTCCATTTTTTCCACATAGAGAAATTAATTGTATTGTTCCGCTGTAACTTCAAATAATTCCGGCTACCCGGAATTGCGCTAAAATACATTTTTTCATGCAATCTTACCTAACCAGGAAGGTAATGATGATATTTTTACTCCATGAGTTGGTAAATTTTCTCCTCAATGAGCCGGTAGTGGTTACCGCCCGATGCTGTTTGCCTGTCTTAATTGTGCTACGCATAAATCACATCATCAGTAAGTTAACATGCAGCCAAACGCTAAGCTATTGATAAATTGTGAATAAGTTAACTGCCGTATTGCCAGTAAAACAGGCTTTACATTTCAATATTTACTATATTTATTTCCGCAAATATCTCATAAAAATCGGGTTATGATTGAACGAAAAAAGATCCCCCTCCTTGACGCGGTCATACTGCTATACGGTTATGCGCGTACAAGAATAGTCGAGCAGGTAAAAGCTGTCGCTTTCATCATTTTTTACCTCGTCGTTTTTCAGACACTTATACTGGGTGTGCCGATAGCCAATGCCCTGGGCATTGCCGGCGGTATAGCGATGGTGGTATTCGGCCTGGCGTTTTTCCTCGAGGGTCTCGTGCTGGGGCTGATGCCCCTTGGAGAGCGTGTGGGGGTAAAACTCCCTACCAAAACAACTATCTATGTCATAGCCCTGTTCGGACTGCTGCTCGGTTTCGGCTCCACCCTGGCCGAACCTGCTATCAGCGCACTGCGAACCGCAGGTGCAGGAGTGCGGGCATGGGAATCGCCGCTGCTGTACATGCTCCTTGAGCGCAACACAGAGCAGCTCGTACTGTCAATTGGAGCAGGTGTGGGAATTGCCGTTTGCCTGGGTATGTTCAGGTTTTACTACAACCTTTCGATCAAGCCATTTATATATATAATAATGCCATTGGTACTCACCTTTTCTATAATTGTCTCATTCAACGACAACATCAGGTCCATCATCGGTCTTGCATGGGACTCAGGAGCAGTCACAACAGGCGCGGTTACCGTACCGCTTGTTCTTGCACTGGGAATAGGTGTCTCCCGGGCCTCATCAAAAGGTAAAGGGTCCAGCGGCGAGTTCGGCATCATCCTGCTGGCCTCACTCTTCCCGATACTTGCGGTCCTCACTCTTGGCAGCGTACTGAGCTTCAAAGCCCCGGAGATAACCTCCGAAGAGAGGTTTTTCTCGCCCGCCCAGAGGGAGCAGGCGCTCTACCTTTTTGATTCGGAAGCCGAGCTGTCCTCGCATGCATTTACACACGGTACCGAAACGGGTCGCCGGGCATTTTACCCTTCAGAAAAGGAGTACCTTGACGCAATGACAGCTTTTACAGAAGATCCCGATTTCCGTTTTTCCCTTATCGGGGAAGTCTCTTTGGCGGACTGGATCATTGACCGTGCCTCGGAGTTTGAACGCACCTTTATTGCCGGTGCCGACCTGTCGGGTCAGCGCGGCTCCCAGGAATCTCTCGGACCTGTGCTTAAGGAGGAGACGATGGGCGGGGCACGTGCTGTTATACCGCTTTCAATAATGCTTATCCTGGTGCTCGTTTTGCTCCGCGAAAGGATCAGGTACAAGGATGAGGTGGCACTCGGACTTGTTTTCACGCTTATCGGAATGACCCTGCTCACATCGGGAATACGACTGGGACTGGGAACGCTGGGCGGCGAAGTCGGGGGACAGCTCCCGAGGGCCTTTGCAACCGAGGAGAAGTTTGTAGACCGGGTCATGATCGACGATTTCGACCCAGGTATAGTCTATTCGGTCATTACTACCGACGGCACCAAAAGGTCTTTTTTCGATATGCTCGACAACGGGCAGATCACCCCGGTAGAGTTCCACGAAAACCGGTTCGATCTGTCATCAGGCACCTATGAACACATTATAACCCGTACCCCCCTGTTCGACAGCCGGCTTACTGTCTTCGGGATCATACTTGTATTGCTGTTTGCATTCGGACTTGGTTTCGGGGCAACCTTGGCCGAGCCGGCCCTCAACGCGCTGGGCATGACCGTCGAAAACCTTACGGTCGGCACCATCAAGCAGTCCAAAATAGTGAGAGTGGTGTCGATCGGGGTGGGGACAGGTATTTTACTGGGACTTGCACGGATATTGTTCGACATCCCGCTGCTGTACCTCCTGGTGCCGCCCTACCTGTTGCTCCTGCCCCTCACCTATCTGAGCGAAGAGGATTTCACGGCAATAGCATGGGACAGTGGTGGCGTAACAACCGGACCCGTTACCGTACCCCTGGTACTTGCAATGGGTCTCAGCGTGGGAGCCGAACTGAACGTGGTCGACGGATTTGGCATCCTGGCCATGGCCTCGGTGTTTCCCATCATAACAGTGCTCACATACGGACTGATAATGAAGACCAAACAGCAAAAGTCCCTCGACCAGCACGATGAAGATGATGACGACGACGAAGTGGACATAAGCGAAAACCTGATCGCTGAAAAGGTATAGCAGGCATATTATCACGTAAATAACAGACAGAAAAAAATATATGATGATGCAGGAAACAAAAGAAAAGAAAGCAAAAGTGTCATCCCCCTCCAGGGAGGTATGGAGGACACAAATGGCTAAAGGCATCTACACACCTCACAGGGTAAGCAGGATAACATGTATCATTAACCACCTCCTCAAGGACAAAATATCAAGCTTCCTTAGAGAGCTGGGAGTGATAGCATATATAGAGCCCGGCAGGACGGTCAGGGAATTCCTCAAACCGCAGCCATTCGGACTCCCGGGTAACGTTGTCAGCCTCCAGAACTCCCCGGTCGACATTTTCCGGTTTACAGTGCCAAGGGAAACTTCGCGGCAGGTTGTCGAAAAGATAGTCCGGATAACCGACCTTCACATCCCCGGAAGGGGGACTGTCTTCTCGCAGGACCTCATGGAGTTCAGCAAGGAGCCCTTCGACATAAACCCTGCCGCACTTGATAACGGTGCAAACGACCACTCCGCGCAGAACATCGTCAAAAAGCTGTCCTATGTGATCTGTGTTCTGTCGGTGCCCGGTAGCGGCGAAAACCTGGCCAGGATAGCTCTTGACCTGGGAATATGCGTACCTCTTGTTACCTTCGCCACCGGAAATGATATAAGGGATCAACTTGGACTTATACGGATAACCATATCGCCCGAGAAGGAGATTGTCCACCTGGTAATGCCCGAACAGGATTCCGACAGTATCATAAAGCTGCTGATCGAACAGGCGAGGCTTGACAGGCCGGGACGGGGATACATTTACCAGACCCCGGTCAGTATGGGTCTGCTGGATACACGGCTCAAAACAGGCAAACAGAGGTATGCTGCAAGCATGGAGCAGATAATTGCAGCCATAGACTCGCTCAAAGCCGGCACGAGCTGGCGCAAAAGACTGGATGCCGAGGGTGCCGGACAGGCTCAGGGCAGTACACTTCTGCCCCAGGATAATTGCGAGATATCGATCATATCAGACGAAGACCGCATTGAAAAGCTGAGGGAGGCATGTCTCGAGGTGGGTGCCACAGGCGCCACCACATCGCGTATAACGCCTGAAGTTACAGATGCTGAGGTCTCCTCCACCATGATACGAAGCGCCATCAGCGTGCCGGCCGGATTGACCAACGATGTTGTCGATGCGCTGCTGGAGGTCAGCACCATCAAGGAAGACAATACCGACCGCATACAGGTACTGGATTCACCGGCAGCTTATGTACATGATCTATAACAGGAATATTCCTGTAAAACTGGTAATTTTCACTGGGTTACCCTAAGCATAATCTCCGGTTTCCGGGATGATAACGAGAGCTGCTATATCTTCATGCCTGGATCAATTCTGCCTCAAGACTGATGCTCACAGCCTCAAGGGCCTTTGATACCGGGCAGTTGTCCTTGGCATCACTGGCAATTTCGAGAAACCTGTCATTGTCGATACCCTTGACGCGGCCTTTTGTCTTCAGCAGTATCCCGGTTACCGCAAAGCCGTCACCCGACTTTGACAGGGTTACCTCCGCATCAGTGTTTATCTCCACGGGAGTGAAACCGGACTGGTCCAGGGCATGGGCCAGGGCCATCGAGAAGCAGCTTGCATGGGCGGCTCCTATCAGCTCTTCCGGACTGGATATCGATTTGTCATCCTCGAACCTTGATTTGAAACTGTAATTGCCGCGGTAACCGCTTTTCAACTCAAATACACCGTTACCTTCAACAAGTTTGTTTTTCCAGGTTGCCTTTGCATAATGTTTGCTCATGATATTGTATTTTTTGATTGAACTTATTTTCTTTTAACTAAACACGGAACGGCATGTAATTGTTCAACTTTAATAATCAGCTTCCAGTCCGCCCCTGAACTGAACGGTACGGTAGAACCATTCAAAGAGCCAGGGCAAGTACAAGCAATACGGCCATGGGTATGAACAGGTTGTCGGTACCTTTCCAGCTCAGAAGCTCCGCCAGGGTGCCGGTAAATGCTATTGCAAGAGCCAGCCAGAAGATCTTCAGGTCAAACTCCATATACCTGAAATATAAAGCCATAATGCTGATTATAAAGCAGGATACCAGGAAAGTAAGGGATCCGAGCCAGGTTTTCTGCAACTCACGGCCGAACAGGTGTATCTTCCGGTTGTAATGCTCAAGGTTTATACCCATAATACCAGCAGCAGGGTCGCAAACAGCGAGAACAAGCATCGGCAGGATGAACAGGAAACGGTCCCCCATCAGGCATGATACCAGAAATGTAAGGTAAATGGACACCGGCAGAAGGTAGCTGCCGGCAGATATCCTCTTTATATCATGAATTGACTTCAGAATGCTGGAATTACGGCTGGCATACAGCAATATGAAAAAAAAGATTGCAAGTCCCAGTACATACCAATGATCCTCAAACAAATAAGGGAATGTTATAGTGGACAGGGTTGCGGTAAAATGGGCAAATTTCCGGGTAATTTCACCTTTAAGTCCCAGTCTCCTGTAAACCAACTCATTGAATACCAGCAAAAGAATGAAGGCTGCAAGAAACAATATCGCCAGAACAAGCTGATTTACCATTTCGTGTGGTTTTTCAATACCCCATTACCAAAACTGTTGCCGCCACAAAGGCACCTCCTGCAATAAAGCTGTCGAACCGGTCAAGAAACCCGCCGTGGCCGGGCAGCAGGTTACTGAAATCCTTAACTTTGTACCGCCTTTTAAACAAAGATACTGTTAAATCACCCAGGAAAGCAAAAAATACAATTCCGGCCGACAGAAGAACCGGACCCGGACCTGATAATCCCTGGTTCAGGAGCGGACTTAAAAGGAGTGAGCTTGCTACGGCAATTACCGCCCCCCCGGCAAGACCCTCCACTGTTTTTCTGGGACTTACCGAAGGCATTATCTTTGTGCGGCCAAAAAGCTGACCGCTTATCTGGCTGAAGGCATCAAATATAGAAATTACCAGGAAGGTGAAAAGTACAAGTCCCTGCTCCATCAGTGAAAACCTGTAGAAACCCGTACAGAAGATCAGGTATATAACCAGAAACACGGTAAAGAATCCTCTGTTCCTGAACCCTGACCTGATAAACAGCCGGGTAAGCTCCCCAAATCCGGCCGCAAGTATCACGATACCGAGGTAATTGAACAGCACCGGTCTGACCACTATTGAAAAGAATATGGTATTAATGATAAAAAAATAAGTGATGTATTTAACCCGGTTATACCTGGCCTCTTCTTTGTCCCTGCGTCGGTTAATGAAGTAAAAACCCAGTCCGCCCAGGATAAAATAGATTAGAATTATTATATAGATCCTGATTATCATCATGTCACTACCATTATAATCCCAAACAGCAGGAGGAAAATGGCAAACACCCACCTGACAGTTTTTTCATGCCTGCCCGGGTTAAACCGCGCAGTGATAAGCGGTCCGGCCAGGGCACCCAGAATTGTTCCTGCCGTTAATAACCAGACCATGGTGAGATCTATCATACCCAGCACAAGATGGCCTGCAAATCCCGATACTGTATTCATTAATATAACCATGAGCGAGGTACCCGCAATAAGCTTTACAGGAAGTTTGATCGCAAACAGACCGGCAAGGACCGGGGCTGTTCCACTTGTACCGAAAGTTCCTGTTATTACCCCACCGGCAAAACCATAAAAGGAGCCTTTGGGTATAAACCCAAACAACCTGGAATAAAGACCTCCAATGATGCTTCCCTTATTTTCATCTCTCCTGCCACCTGTAAACAAAATTACAACGCCCAATATCAGGGCGTATATTCCGAAGGCTTTTCCAAGCTGTTCAGGCGAAAGCCATCCCGCAACAGATGCCCCTGCCAAAGCCCCTATTATACCTGCAATTCCGAAAACCAGTCCCGTACGCACATCAATATTACCCAACCGGTAATGACCTGCTGCACCGATAAGGCATATGGGCAGGGTTGCAGCCAGTGAGGTTGCAACCGCTATATGCGCAGGCACATTGAAAAGCACGATCAGTAAAGGAGGGAAGAAGAACCCTCCTCCACCGCCGATCATAGATGCAAGCATGCCCACAATAAACCCTATGAGAGGCAGCCACAGATAGTAATATTCGAACGGTGAATAAAAAACCATATTCCAACAGGGTTATGCAGTAGTATCCTCTTCGGACCGGGCACCTTCTTTTTCCCTCAATACCCAGTAGAGACCTTTTGCATCTGACCTCATTTCAGGTATGATCAGCTGAATGGTTATATGTTCCATTGCTGCAAGAATGCTCCATGTTATCATAAGATAGTAAAAAGGGGTTATAAAACCCACCGTGAAAAGTATAATGAAAAAGGCACCCTGTATGTACCCTCCTATCTTGAATGAATAGAGATGTAAACTGGGAAACCTCCTGAATTTAGCAAGTGAAAGAAGGATACTCGAAAGGAGCAAACCTGCGAACACCAGGAAGCTGACAATATGCGGCATGAAATCATCCAGCCTGAACATGTATATCCCGGTAAAGGCCAGCAGGTATGTAAGATTATCAGCAATCGAATCCAGGCGTGCCCCGAACTCTGTCACCATATCGTACCTCCTGGCGATATAACCGTCAGCCACATCAGTCAGAAGGTTTATGGTCAGGAATACCGCAAAGAGGGTTTCTTTGCCGGAAAGAACAAACCACAAAATAAAAGGGAACGCAAAGATCCGGTAAAATCCAAGACAATTGGGAACAGTTAATATTTCTTGTCTTCTCATTGGTCTCAGGCAACATGTATCCATACTCCGCATATGAATAGCGGTATACAGTTCAAACTTAAAACATTTAGATGTTGATTCAAAACGGTAATCTCAGCCCTCATCCAGGAAATAAAGCTGGTTGTCCTCAATAATATAGAAAAGCGGGGCCACAAGGATTTTCGGATATTTCTTACGAAGCCTTGCAGCTTCGCTCAGCAGGAACTCAGTTTCGCTGTCTATCTCAAACATCGGGGCATAATTCCTGAAATGGTCTTCAGACTGCTCAGGATCCATTCCTGCACCCTCGACCAGTCCCCCGACTATCTGATCCTTTTTAGAATAGAGGTTGACCATTCCGCAGTCATTATGGCCTATCAGCACTATGCACCTGACACCTCCCACGGCAATCGCGTATGATACGTTGAATGCACTGTATCTCAGGTTGGCTCCGCCCGTACGAATGGTAAATGCGAACCTGTCGGGAAGGTTCAGGTGGATTCTTTTATCCATGCACATACCGATCAGCATTTTTGAATCGGTATAGCTGCCGAAAGGCTTCCTGAAATTATGATACTCAAAAAGGGTCTGCACCGGCGTATCCAGGTACTCAGGTAAAATATCATCAGCAGTCTTTACGGGAATCAGTCTGTCCATTAATTACAATTTTTTAAATCCGGCTGCTAAAATACATCACCTTTATGGAATAAATAATTGTCAGGGTTGAAAAATATCATCGGGCAGCCCTCAAACCGGACATAAAAAATTGCAATCCAGACACCTTTTCAGTGTAAAATGAATTCTTCAAGCACCCTTGAAAACTCCCTTGCGCGAAGATAGCCGTAAGACTTGTGGGGGTTGTGTACCCCATCCTGGTTGTGGTAATCGTTAACCACGCCATAATCTTTTGGCTTGACTGCATTATCATTCAGCTTAAACCTTCGGGCAAGCTTATAATTGAAAGTGACCCTGTCGAGAACATCTGAAAAATTGTACCAGTTACCGTAAATACCGGGAGGGGTGACCATATTTTTCCTTCCCCTCGGATTTGGCTTGTACTGTGAGGCAATTTTGCTTATTACAAGCGGCAGGCCCAGCGGGGAGCCTATTGTAATAAATGTATCAATTTTGGTTTCAGGTAACACAAAGCTCAGCACGTCAAAAGCAACTATAGAACCCATTGAGTGAGCTATGAGCATTATTTCATCATTTCTGTATTTATCAAGTACTGTCACAAGCCTCAGTTTGATAAGTTCCTTTATCATGCAGATCCCGGCATCTTCAGTTTCGCACTCCTCCCGGTAATAGATTTCAAGATCTCTGAAATACCTTCTTACAATATAATTCGGTATGAAGGAATACCTGAGTGTCAGATCTTCATTAAGGAATATTCTGTTGAGGTATTTACCTGCGATTCTGAGCAATTTTTTCCTTAACGCATAATCACCATTTATAAAACTTTCAGGTGCCCTGGTATAAGCCTCATCTACATATAACGGAGCATCAGGATCATAAAAATTTTTGAGAGGTTTCTTATGCATTATATCAGCCCAGTAAACGATCTCAAAACGTGGTAACGGGGTATTGAAACCTTCTCTTTTCAGCCCTTCCTCCATTGAGAGCCTCCACCATTCATCAAGTTTGTTCTGTTCAGGCTTGTTCCCGAGGCCGTGGATACCCAGGATTACTTTTCCCATATTATATTCCGGTATTATACTATTTTAAAATTTTTCTTATCATCAGGCCTGCCTTATCAGAGGCAATCATATCTACACCGTAATCAAGCAACTTTGCAGCTGTTTTATAGTTGTTCACTGTCCACACATATACAGGCAGGCCGGCAGATTTAAGCCCCGCAACCAACCTTCTGGTCAGGAGTGGGCTGTATCCGATATTTATCCCGCATAACCCTGGTCTAATGATCTTTTTTGCAAGAAATGATGGCCCTGCAAGATACAGCCAGAACCAGAGAGGATCCAGCAACCATAGCATCCGGTGATCAGGCATCGTTTCACGGAAAGAGTACAGGGTTTTGATATCGAAGGCGATTATCTCAACCTGATCATTCCGCAATCCGCTGCCGGCTATCTCTCTCTGAAGTTTTCCCGGCAAGATTGCGTTACTTTTTATCTCAATGATTAGTTTTCCATTTTCAGGCACTGTAGATAACACCTGTGACAGGGCCGGTATTTTTTCTCCTCTCCAGGCACCACCTTTCCAGGCCCCAGCATCCAGTTCCTGTAACCGTGACAGGCTGGTTTCACCTATAACCAGGTTCTCTCCAGTTGTCCTGGTTGTCTTTTTGTCGTGAAAAACACAAATCTCACCATCAGCGGTAGAATGCACATCCACTTCAACGGCAGTCACTCCCCTCTCCCAGGCAAGGTTTACAGCTGCCAGGGTGTTCTCAGGGGCATCGTTAGATTCTCCCCGGTGGGCAATGAACCTGCTTCTTAATGGCCCCATGATTCTATTCCGTCATTCTCCTCAAATCGTTCCAGTCCACACCCCTCCAGAGATCATTTAGCATTGTAACCCGCCTTTCATTATAGAACATACCTCCCTCTGACCGGTAGCGTGCATCAATAAGTTCCCACCATTCGACTGACATAACGCGTATGGTAGATTCATCACCTGCAGCAGCGAAAAAATCCTCGTCAATACAGACCAGCGCCCTGGCACCCTCAGAATCAGGACTGACCAGTCCGCTATACCTTTCAGCCTCAAAATCCATAGCCATAATATGCCTGTAGGTGCCCATTGACGGCCATGGCGGAACTATAAAACCGTAAGCCTGGGCCCTGCGCTGGGCCGGGGTAAGTCCGTTCAGCTCAGCCTTCAGTCCCTCTGCCGCCCTTCCCGCATCGGCAATATAGACCAGGTGATTTACATCAAGCTCTCTGCCGAGTTCCTCGATCCCGTCCCAGTCCCCACTCCCAATGGCAGCATCAACCCTTCCAAGTATTTCCCCCTGGGTCATCAGCGCTTCCGTAAGCTTCCTTTCCCACTCATCAAGTTCAACACGTTGCCCTGCAGCAGCCTCAAGCTCCTGCCTGAGCCGGTCCTCCGCCCCCTCAACTGCATTGGCATACATTTTCTCTGCCTCCTCCGGGTTAAAGGCCTTCATCATATCATAACTCTGTTTTGCCTGTTCCATCAACTTTTCATGCCTTTCAACAACGGCCTGCTCTTCAAACATGTCACGCATACGCTTAATATACTGCCGCATCTGGTCTATCTGCTGCTGCGGTACCTCCTGCTCCATCGCTGCAGCATACCCCTGGCGGAACAGGTCAATCTCCGCCTGTGCCCTGGCTAGCATTGCCCTGATCCATCTCTCCTGGCTCACGGGTTTCCAGAATTCCTCGCCGCTCCTGGTAAGTACTGTAATAGCACTCGCCTCATGCAATCCGAATGTAGGACGTACCACCGAGCGCAGAAATGGCTCTACATTATTATCCCAAAGCGGAAAAAAACCGGGTGCCGGATAGCGCTCCTCAAAACCAGGAGGATGGGCGCACCGGTTGAACAGGGTCTGCCCCCCGATGCTTTCCATTAACGGCGGCAGCAGGTATATTTCACCCGACCCATCGGCCATCACCGGATCTCCCAGAAGATTCCCCGTCTCATTGATCCATACCCTCACACCGGCAGTTACATCTGATGTGGAATAGGGAAACTTCATCATCAGGTTGAGGCGAACAGACTGCGGCCACTGCCTTTTACCGGAAAGGGACGGACTTGCAACAAATTCGGCTCGCGGACTAATTACAAGTCCCCGCGGCGGATTTAGCGGCTGTGCCCTCTTGAAAACCTCCATTATATCTTCAACCCTGGATACCATTGCTTCCCCCTGAGGTGAAGCCGGTGTGGCACTTGTACGCAGCCACCGCAAAGGTTCCCATGTATCGCCCTGGGCAATAGCCGGTCCGGGTTGAAAGGCTGCAAACAGGAAAATAAAGATTGCGGGGAGAATTACTTTTTGCATATTGATCTGGTTTATCATTAGCACAATTTACAAAAAGATTTAATATTGTGGGATAATTGATAATAATACCTATGGAGACTTTCGCCGAAAGGGTGATCGAATTTAACAGGAACCTTGATGTCAAACTGGATCTGCCGGCAGGGATAAGGGTAATGAATCCTTTTTCTGAGAATCCCGAAGCCCTGAGAATCTCATCGCTCTTTTACCGGAAATTTTACAATGATAACCGCCAGCGCAGGCTGATACTGGGCATAAACCCCGGCCGTCACGGAGCCGGCGTTACTGGAATCCCCTTTACCGACACAAAACGGCTGGCCGAGAAATGCAAACTGGCCATAGCGGGCCTGAACACGCATGAACCCTCCTCGGTTTTTATTTACGAGGTTATAGATGCCTATGGAGGACCGGAAAGATTCTATTCAGATTTCTACATAAACTCCCCCTGCCCGCTCGGTTTCGTAAAAACAAATGATAAAGGCAAAGAGGTAAACTTCAACTACTACGACAGCAAAGAACTGGCTGCTGCTGTATATCCCTTTATGCTCAGGTCGATCGGGGCACATATCGCCAAGGGTATAGACACGGAGGTGGCTTACTGCCTTGGCAGTGGCAAGAATTACAAAACGCTGGAAAGAATAAACCGGGAACAAAGGTACTTCGGTAAGCTCATTCCGCTTGAGCACCCGCGCTTTATTATGCAGTACAGGTCAAAACAAAAACAAAGTTACATCGAAAAATACCTGGAGGCATTCCGGTCAGGCTGATAGTCCCCCAGTGTGTAACACCTGGCCTGAAGTTTCAGGTCCATCCAGAATCATCCCCGGCATCCTCCGCAACCTCCCTGCAAAAAATTAACCGGCAGCTTCAGTCGTCCCTGGAATTACCCCGGGCCTGTCCCGGAGCCTCTCTGTGCAAAACCTAAACGGCAGCTTCAAGCACCTCCCTGCCGAAGGCCATGCATTCGGGCCTTTTAAGGTTGTCATACTCGATCATACCGGAGATCTGTTGCATTCTCTCGCGGACCTCCGGCTCCATAAGTCCCCAGGTTATCCTGCCCAGGAACACTTGTGAAGGAACATTATAAGCTCCGGTCATGGGTGATAGCTGGTAGCCGATAAAGGCATCATACTGCTCCTTCTCTACCGGCTGCATCATATTGCCGCACACGGCAAAGAGTCCCCGTACCTTCCCTTCGATCACGCTCCTGTTCTTCTCAAGGTACTCTTTGAGCATTGGATAGACCTCATTACTCCTGATTGCGCTTCCGATAACAATATGGTCATAACCCGACAGGTCGGGGTTCTCGCGCACATCGTATACCTGGGCTATGCCATCCATTCCCTCGGATATCCATACACCGGCATCACGCGCAGTGCCGCACCAGGTGCCGAACAATACGGCCCATTTCTTATCAGACGGCATAGGGTAAAACTCAAGAGCCCGGGCCTTTTTTGGCAACATCAGCGCACCAATTCCAAGCAATCCGGCCTTCAGAAAATCACGTTTCTTCATTTTTATCAGGTTTTAGGTTAAATTTAAAGTCCCGCAATAACCAGCATCTCAAAATCTTCAGTCGTTAATTTGTCATCCCTGCTGAAAGCACCGAGCCTGGCACCGAAAATATTAACGGTCTTAAACCCGAGTGACTTGAGCAGCCAGGTGATCTCCGGCGGCGTGTAGTACCTCTCGTTGCATTCATACTCTATCTTCCGCCCGCTATCATCTATAATGGAGGTGATATTATAGTCCCTGAAAGTCATCAGGTCAAAGCTGCAGGATTCAGCCAGGGCATTTCCCTTATCATTACTGGCATTAACAAAGTCCTTTACCGAATGGAAAAGAGGGAAAAGTCCGTTAAGAGTTGTAAAGATGAATTTGCCTCCTTCTTTCAGGGCATCTGCAGCATTCTGCAGGATAGCGAAATTCATCTCGTCAGTCTCCATCAGCGGGAACCCTCCCTCGCACATCATTATCACCAGCTCAAACTCATCTTTAAAGTCAAGCTCCCTTGCATCGGCCCTGATAAATCTCACATCAAGGTTCTCTTTCCCGGCTTTTTCTCTGGCTATACTTATCTGTCTTTCTGACAGATCAATTCCCGTTACATCATATCCCCGGCGGGCAAGCTCCAGCGCATGCCGTCCCGTCCCGCACCCGATGTCGAGTATCCGTACATTCCTGTTATGATTGATCTCTTTCTCAATGAAATCACATTCACCAACAGTACCCTTGGTGAAGCTTTCCTTGTCGTATTCTTCACCATAATCCTCGAACATCTGTTCGTACCACATCTTGGGCTTTCCGGATACATTGCTCATAATCAGATGTATTTATAAATAAATTCAAACCTGTATTCCTTTCATTCAAGTCCGCGCAGCTCTCCTGTCATATAAAGCCTGGCGGTTCCGTTAATTTCAACCCGGTCGCCGAGATAGCGGCAAACCAGCTCCCCTCCCCTCTTCGAAAGCTGCCTGGCGGTCATTTCGGTTTTACCCAGCCGGCCTGCCCAGAAAGGCGCCAGGGTAGTATGCGCAGAGCCCGTGACAGGATCCTCGTCAACACCCACCCGCGGAGCAAAAAACCGGGAAACAAAATCGACCTCCCTGCCCCTTGCTGTTACAATTATGCCCCTTGCATCAATCATCAACAACTCAGCCATGGAAGGGGACAATGCAGCAATATCATCCTCGTTATCAAACAGAAGCAGGTAATCAGACCGTCCCCTGTAAACACCTGAAGGACGCGGACTGAAACAGCCGGCAACATCTTCACCCCCAGGCACCTCCTGAACCGTGTCGACAGGAAAATCCATAGCCAGGCGGTCTCCCTCTCTTTTTACTTTAAGTATTCCGCTTAACGCGGAAAAAAACGTAATCTCCTCTTCCTTGTGACCCTCGAGGTTAAAAAGCACCCATGCGGTAGCCAGGGTAGCATGGCCGCACAGTTCAACCTCAACCGAAGGGGTAAACCATCGTATATGGTGGCGGTCCCCCGACCTCACATAAAAGGCCGTTTCAGAAAGGTTGTTCTCCATTGCTATGTTCTGAAGCAACTCATCCGGGAGCCATTTCTCCAGCGGACACACGGCTGCAGGATTGCCTGTAAATAACTTTTCCGCGAAAGCGTCAACCTGGTACAAAACAATCATTAGTCGAAATATTTTGAGTAAATGTACAAAATATCGATTTTAAAAGGGGTGCCCTGGCTGAAGTTTAAGCTGAGAACAGGCGTCCCCGGGAAGGGAGATCTTCTATTCCGGATGATCTGCATCGCCTTTTCCGAACATCTTTTCCAGTGCTTTTTGACGATAATCAAAAATACCATTTAGCTGCCTGCGGATAATCAGTCCGTTGGCAATGGCTCCCAAAAATCCCAGCGGGGGCTTGTAGGAGACAATGTCAGTCATCATCACGCCGCCTTCAACCGGCTCGATTATATGCTGATGGTGCCACATTGAATAGGGTCCGGATCTCTGCTCGTCTACAAAATATCGTTTTTCTTCGACATGGGTAATTTCGGTTACCCATTTCATCTTTATCCCCCACAAGGGCTTAACGTTATATGTGATTATCATTCCCGGGTACATCTTTTCAGTAAGATTTCCGGAGGTGATCTCAAATCCCATCTTTTTTGGGGTGATAACCTTCAGGTTTCCGGGATTGGAGATAAATTCCCATACAACATCAATGGTCGAGGGAATGAACTGTTTCTTATTTAACTGGTAAAAAGCCATTTTCTTAATCTATAATGGCAAAACAAACCTTACAGCAGCACCATCAGGTAATAACGCAACATTTATATTTTCCATAAAATCAATCCTCTGGTTTCTCAGGATCCCGTATAGTACAAGGTCAAACACGAACAGAAAGCTTCCCTGCAGGATGACCGAATTACCGTACCCTTTGAGAAGATCACTCTGTTTCTCTGATCTGCCGGCCAGGTGTCTCATTAAAAACCCTGTTCCAATATAACCCACATTGAGTGCGGTATTTATAAGCAGTATTCTTTCGGTGCCGGTGTGTTTGTCCATTATCTCATCCGCTCCCATTGCCGAAATATCAAGAATAGAGTTACTGTAAAGAGCAAAACCGGCAATCGAAAGGTTTACCGTGTTCCAGAAAAGGTTCATCTGGTGAAAATACTTTTTATCACCGTCGAAACGGGACCACCCGTATGCTCCTGTAGCAATATTGGTAATTGCCCAGCCTCCAAGTACATACATGCCTGTATTGGTCGTTCGCAGACTCTCCGAATAGAACTCCCTGTATTCTTCCTGTCCGTATGTTGGTATAGCAGCTAAAAGCAGCAATGCAAGGGTTAACAACATGGTAAACATTGTGGTAAAATAATTCCTGTTCCCGGCTGATTCGATTAAATTCATGTTCCGGTCCTTAATTAACTTTTAGTGAGGAAATGCCACCATCAACACCGTAAACCTGGCCGGTTATCCAGCCGGATTTGTCAGACAGCAGAAAAGCTGCCATCTGTGCGATATCGCTTACTGAACCTACTCTTTTCATGGGGTGGCGCTGAGCATTGGCTTCCCGTTTTGCGTCGGAATTGAGCAGCGCTGACGCCAGGGGGGTATCGGTAATTGAGGGAGCAATACAATTCACCCTTATTTTTGGTGCAAATTCTGCTGCAAGCGACCGTGCAAGTCCCTCCACAGCCCCCTTGGATGTGGCAACAAGGCTGTGAAAATTGAATCCCATCTTAACCGCAACAGTTGAGAACATCACCACTGAAGCCGTTTCAGCTTTCTTAAGCTTTGGAAGTGCAGCCTGTATTACCTTTACAGCACCCAATACCTGGATATTGAAATCAGCGATAAAATCTTCAGGCTTTACCCTTACGAAAGGCTTAAGGTTGATCGTTCCCGGACAGTAAGCGAGTCCGTCAAGTCTGTCGGGCAGGAAATCAAGATCCGGTGCATCTGCTTCAATATCCAAAAAATGATATTCAACATCGTTATCTTCAGGGTTAACCGGATTATTACGGTAAGTTGCATAGACCTTGTTCCCCTCCCGGTTTAGTATCGTGGCAAGCTCCCTGCCTATTCCGGATGATGCTCCTACTATAAGAAAATTTTTCATTTTTAGTTCAAGATTAAAATTTATATCTTAAACAAACAACCCTGTAAGTTGTTCAGAAACGGATTTTTTAAAAAACCTCCAGACCCGGGTAATCAGTACCCTGCAAATAGCACGGAATCATACCAGGCCTGTGGGATCAGAGGTTGTATTCTCCCGAAGCTTCAGGCTGGTAAACAATTTCATCTATTCTGATACGGGTCAGGCCGGCAGGAACTATCCACTCAACTTCGTCCCCTACCTTGTATCCAATGAGTGCCGTGGCAATTGGTGAAAAAATGGAGATCTTGTTCTCTTTAACGTTGGCTTCTCTCGGATAAACTATTTTAAACTGTATCTGCTTGTTTGTATTCAGAAAACTGATCCTGACTTCTGAGTTCATGGTAACCACGTTTGCTGGTATCTTCTCAGGTTCCATAATATCAGCAGAATTCAACTCTTTCATAAGGCTTTCAGCCTCAACTGCTGTAATCGATTTTAACTGTTTTGCATCTTCAATACACTTCTGAATTCTCAGGTAGTCGAGTTTGTTAAGTATCAGCTTTGTCATGATAAAAAATTTTACGTGGTTGAATCCTGATAAGTAAATAGTCTTCAAAATTAAAACCTGTCCACCATGCAGAAGCGGACAGGTACTCAAATTTACATAAAATTGTTCGAAATATATCTCTATTTGAAGGTTAAAAGATCAAAGCGTAGGTTACACCAAGAATTCCCAGCGCTGCCAGGAGGAAGACAATTTTTGTGGGCATTACGCCGTCATTCTCAGCCGTTTTTCCGAAAATGCCAAATACAAGCGGGTGCACCAGGAAGGGCATTGCAAAGACAAATGCTATAAGCCCTGAAGCCTGCTCGCCGAACATCCCTCCCTGGATTGCAGCAAACAAACCGAAATGCGATATGGCCGAAGCATTTGCCATCACCGAATCATTAAGGCCCATGCCACCCAGGTTCAGTATGAGCAATCCGCCGAAAACTGCAACCAGCTGCCAGCCAAGTGAGAATATCATCAGCCCCCTTATCTCCAGAGTCTCTTTGTTGTTTGCCTTACTCAACGTGCGCAGCGCCCATGCGGTAAGTCCAATTCCGGCTGCCACCACAAGCAGAGTGTATGGTATCAGCAGCTTTCCTGCCGTAGCACTGGCGGCCAGGATAGAAAACACAAAGATATGTCCTATAAAGGGGATGTTGATCATGATGGGCGCCCTGAACTGTGCATCAGGACCCAGGTCACCTGCAGTACAGGCTCCGGTAAGGCCACTGTGGGAAAGTGAGCCTGCCATCCCGGGTGCAAGGTTTCTCATGTGATTGGCCTTGCCAAGAAAAATCAAAATGGCAAGTCCCCCAAACATCCACAACAGCTGTCCGAAGAACCCGAAAGAGAGTACCGATGTCATGCCACTAAGCGTAAAAGCATCGGCTATCCTTGATCCACCCACCATGAAATTTGCAGCGAGAACCACAGGTATTCCTGCAAAAAGCAGAGATCTTATTGTAGGCCCGAACTTCCAGTCCGGCATCATCAGCCCTATTGAGACTGACAGTATCATCGCGAAGAATATCTCAGGCAACGCTATCACCGGGCGTATCCAGCCGGAAAGATGCCATGAAAATACAAGAATTCCCAGGATGATTGCAGTCTCAAAAATGCCTTTCCTTATATAAACCGGCTTATTGGTGATCTTGGCACGGTAGTCTATCAAAATAATCGAACCAACAAGTCCAAGGTAGCCCAGAAGCGGATAGAATGCATCAAGAGGCTCATTGTTGTTATAACCTATTATTACCCTCTTCATAGACTCTATGCCTATAAGCACAAAAAAGGAGCGGATAAGAAACATGAACTGCGTAAACTTTGTTCCAAGGAACATCTCTTCGTCTGAGGGCACAACTATATCGGTTTTATCTATCTCTTTGTTGGAAATGAGTTTTCTTATCTCCTGCCCTCCTACAAAGAATGATGCAATCAATGCTGTGATAGTAACCCTGCTGGTGAAGTCCACAATGGGAAACTCACCCAGGCCGGGAGTCCCCATCCCGGTATTCACAAGCACATACCCCATTATCAGTCCGAAAACAACGATTATCAGAATGGGAGAATACCTTGTGCCTGCCACAAAGGTACGCGACACAAGCACCATTGAGATAACAAGCAGAAATGTCAGCCAAAACTGGTTAAGGATATGGGCATTGGCCATCTGATCTGAAAAGTATTCCATTGTATATTAGGTAAATTCGAAAATTTCTTATGTTTTGCAATGCAGGCACAAAAATAGTTTTTTTTTTGGATGTAACCAGCATAAAACACCCCCGGCTCAAACGATTGAAAGAGATCGCCGGCAGGCATTGACCAATGCTAAAACCGGCACAATTATGTTACAGGAGTTCGCCGGATTTTCAATAATGTTTATTTTAGCAGATATATTAAGTTCATCATATCCTAACCCCACAACCCTCATAAAAAATGGAAAGAGACAAAATTAAAAGCCTGATGATTTTCGCAGTTTCGTTTTTGGTAATGGTTCATGCCGCCGGAGCACAGGATCGCATAACAGGGTATAATTTCGCCACCAGGTCGGAGGTCATTGCCCAGAACGGCATGGCTGCAACGAGCCATCCCCTGGCAACACAGGCGGCACTCGACATCCTGAAAATGGGCGGCAGCGCTGTGGATGCAGCCATAGCGGCAAATGCAATGCTGGGTCTTATGGAACCCACCGGTTGCGGAATTGGAGGCGATCTTTTTGCCATTATCTGGGATGCCGAAAGCGGCAAACTTCACGGATTAAATGCCAGCGGCCGCAGTCCCCGAAACCTCTCAAGAGAATATTTTATTGAGAACGGATACGATTACATACCCACATCGGGAGCTCTTTCGGTGAGTGTGCCGGGGACTGTAGACGGCTGGTTCGAGATGCACGGCAAGTTCGGGATGCTGGGCATGGAAGATATCCTCAAGCCTGCAATAGAATATGGCCGCAATGGCTTCCCCGTAACTGAACTTATAGCTTACTACCTTGAACGGTCGGTCGGGAGACTGGGCCGTTATCCCAACTTCAGCGAAACCTACATGCCTGAAGGCAGAATGCCTGCCAAGGGCGAGATCTTCCGCAACCCCTGGCTGGCAAATACTTACGAGATCATTGCCACAGAAGGGCGCGACGCCTTTTACAAGGGAGAAATAGCCCGTACAATTGAAAAGTATATTCATGAGAACGGAGGCTTCCTGAGCTACGAAGACATGGCTTCGCACACCTCCGAATGGATCGATCCGGTATCAGCAAACTACAGGGGATATGATGTCTGGCAGCTGCCTCCGAACGGACAGGGAATTGCCGTACTCCAGATACTCAATATACTTGAAGGATACGACATCGCATCAATGGGCCTTTACAGTCCTGAATACATCCACACTTTCGTGGAAGCCAAAAAACTGGCTTTTGAAGACAGGGCCCACTATTATGCTGACCCGGACTTCAGTCCCGTCCCCGTAGAAAGACTCATATCAAAAGAATATGCAGATGAAAGGCGCAGCCTTATTAATCCCGACAGGGCAGCGCGCAGGTATGACCCGGGCATGATGGAGGTACCCAGCACTATTTACCTGACAACGGCCGACAGGCACGGTAATATGGTCTCTCTCATTCAAAGTAATTACAGGGGAATGGGAAGCGGAATGACGCCTCCCCAGCTGGGTTTTGTTTTACAGAACCGGGGTGAGGGATTTACACTCAAAGAGGGTTACTTTAATACCTATGAACCCGGCAAAAGGCCTTTCCACACCATTATTCCCGGATTCATCACCAAAGACGGCCGGCCCTGGATAAGCTTCGGGGTAATGGGCGGTGCCATGCAGCCACAGGGACACGCACAGATAGTTGTGAATATGATCGATTTCGGCATGAACCTGCAGGAGGCAGGCGATGCGCCCAGGATACAGCATTCGGGTTCATCAGAGCCAACCGGACAGCGGATGACTGACGGAGGGGTGGTTATGCTCGAGTCGGGCTTCCCCTGGGAGACAATCCGCGGACTTATTGAAAGGGGGCACAGGTTACAGTGGGCGGTAGGCCCTTTTGGCGGATACCAGGCAATAATGTGGGACCCGGTTAACGAAGTTTACTACGGAGCATCAGAATCCAGAAAGGACGGACAGGCTGCAGGTTATTAATATATAAACTTTAAATTTTGCTAAGTGACAGATTTTTATTATTTTAGCGGTTACAACTAATATACAGTTTATTAAACCTTTATAGTTATGAAGTTGATAAAAGAGCGTAATACCATTATGAATGGCACACCTGTCGGGCTGGCCGCACTGTTTATAATGCTGGCTATGGTCTTTGGATCATGCGGTGGCGGCTCTGCCGACAGGGTAAGGCAGGAGCAGTTGAACGAGGTCAAAGAGAGTACGGTTGAAAACCTGAATGATATCCTCCATGACCTTGAAGAGAGGATAGAATTCCTTGAAGGCCACATTAAGGAGGCAGAAGGAGATGCCGAAGCTAAACTTGAGGAAGCAAAGGAAGCCCTGGAGGAACAGAAGAAACTAATTGAACAGGAGCTTGTGTACATTGACGAGGCAACCCTTGATACATGGAATGATGTTATCGATAACACCTCAGCAGTTATACAGGAAGTCCGTTCAGCCACAAATGAAGTCATAAGAGATATCCGCGAGCTGGTCGAATGACCGGGTACCGGTCATGCAATATACCGCCGCCGGCAAGTGGTCATGCGATCAATACCGACAATAATCCGGCAAAGAGACCGTCCACCTGCGTGCAGGCAATCTACAACCTGTTTACCATTCGGGGTCCCGGTTCTCACGATCCCTGTCTGATAAAGAACCCCATTTTATCGGGATGATCATATACCATGACATCCCTGCCAATATTCCTCAGCATATACAGGGTGATGATATCGCCCACAGCGGTCCATGTAAACACTATTCCGAAAATTACCAGACTGCCCTGCCCGAGGACAATACCTATGATACCCGGCAGCACTCCAAGTACAATAAGCGGCAATCCGGTACCTATCGCGTAGTGCGGGGACCTGAGCGGTTCCCTGCAATGGCAGTAGGGAGCCAGGAATTTCCAGCTGAAACCGAATTTTACAGACCTTATTCCTCTTGTGGTAAAGAAGCTCCACCCTGTCGCGTGCAGGAGTTCATGGACAAATATCCCTGCAATAACCAGTGGCAGGAAGTAGAGAAGGAAGAACACTAATCCCTGGTACAAAGCAGTAAAACCCCAAAAAACAACATACGGTGCAGAGAAAACAATTATCACAGGAAGTACCATAATAAAAAATACCAAATGCACGCGACCTGGCTCCATGGTGTACTCAACTATTTTTCCTTGGCTTTTCAAAATATGGATTTAATAACTTACTGGCAAATATACTATTTGAGAAAAAAACAATATCTTCGGCAATCAAAAACTTTTTAAAACTATTATTATATGAAAAGAACACTTTTTCTATTTACAATTATTGCAGGTATAAGCCTTATATTCAGTGCTTGCCAGAGAGAACAACAATGGGAGCAACTTTTCAACGGCAATGACCTGTCTAACTGGGATATGTATCTTGGCTCATCCCTGGGGTCCGACTGGGACCATCTTGCCGAGGCCGCCACTATTGAGGAGGTTTTTTCGGTAGTGGAAGACAACGGCGATAACGTGATCCGGATCTCCGGAGTTATCAACGGATCTCTTGCCACCAAAGAATCCTACGAAAATTATCACCTGAGATTAGTTTTCAGGTGGGGTGACGAAGTATTCTCCCGCCGTAACAGCGGTTTGCTGTACCATAGCTTTGGTGAATTCGGAGTGGCTTTTGGGACATGGATGCCGAACATCGAGTTCCAGATGATGCACCAGAGCCTGGGTGACAATTATCTTATGGAGAATACTACTGTAGAGACGGAAGCTGTCAGGGACGAAGAACTGGGACAGTTTGTCTATACTCCGGGAGCAGAGAGGCTTACCTTCGGGGCCCATGCAAACGGCCGCCATGTAAGGAAAAACCCCGACAATGAAAACCCCCTGGGGCAATGGAACACTATTGAACTCTACACCTACGGAAGAACTGCTGTTCACGTTGTAAACGGTGTTACTGTAATGGTTAACCATAATACCGGTACCTGGGAAAACGGGCAGGTACAGCCCCTGACCTCAGGCAAGATCCAGATCCAGTCAGAGGGCGCCGAACTTTTTGTAAAGAGCGTCGAAATAAAGCCTTTAAGCGGGATTCCGGCCGGAATCATGCCCTGAAGGATCGCTTGCGGGTAACCTTCCTGGCATTGACACAATGCCGGTCCGTTACCATTGAAGATTTGCAGTATATAATCAGTCAGTCTCAAGAAACCGGGGAACCAGCCTGTGCATGGTTCCCCTTTCATATGAATAGGCTATTTCCAGCAGCAGCGGTTCACTGTATGCCCTGCCGAATATTGATAAACCTACAGGCAACCCGTCGACCGACCCCATCGGAAGTGTTATATTGGGATATCCAGCCTGGGCTGCCGGCGAGGAGCTCCCAAGCTGAAAACTGTCACCGTTCACCAGATCGGTTTTCCAGGCGGGACTGCCGGTCGGAGCAATAATGGCATGAAGGTCATGCTCGTCCATGACCCGGTCTATTCCATCTTCCCGGCTGCCGCTTCGCATTGCCCTCAGCGCGTCTGCATATTCGGATGAACCGGTACCCCCTGTCTCATTTGCCAGTTCAAGGTACCTCTGGTTAAAGTATCTTAAGGTCAGGGAATCATTCCTGTTGAACTCTATCAGTTCATCAAGGCTTTTGACAGGCGCACCGGGTCCGAGTGACTCAAAATAGCTGTTCAGCCCCTCCCTGTATTCGAACAGCATGACCCTGTATGCATGCGAACCCGTATTCGGAGCTGTAATAGATTCTATCTCTATTATCTCTGCTCCTCTGCTCTTAAAAAACTCCACCGCCTCATACATAAGTGAATCGACCTTGAAGTTTCTCCCCAGGGGCGCCCTGAAAAAGCCGATCCTTTTACCCTCTATACCATTCTCATTCAGAAACCGGGTATAATCGTCATGGTACGGTATATCAGGTTCCTGTGTAGACTGATCCTCCGGGTCAGGTCCGGCCAGTACCCCGAGGGTTATGGCTGCATCCCTTACATTGCGTGCCATTGGCCCTGCAATGTCCATTGACCATGATATCGGAATTATGCCCGACCTGCTTACCAGTCCCACTGTCGGCTTTATCCCCACAATCCCGGTTGCATGTGATGGGCACACAATGGAACCGTTGGTTTCGGTACCAATGGCAACCACTGCAAGGTTGGCTGATACGGCGACCGCCGATCCCGAGCTGGAACCGCAGGGATTACGGTCTGTTACATATGGGTTCCTGGTCTGCCCCCCGAACCCGCTCCATCCGCTGGTTGAAAGTTCACCCCTGAAGTTTGCCCATTCGCTGAGGTTGGCCTTGCCTATTATCACAGCCCCGGCTTCACGCAGTTTTTTGGCTACAAAACTATCATTAAGTGGGAAAGAGCCTTCAAGAGCCCTTGATCCCGCTGTAGTGGGCATCTTGTCACTTGTGTCGATATTATCCTTCAAAACAACGGGGATACCATGCATTGGTCCCCTTTTATTGCCCGCGGCCAGCTCGGTGTCAAGTTCATATGCTATAGCAAGGGCTTCAGGATTGACGGTTATTATTGAATTCAGTGCCGGGCCGTTCCTGTCAATCTTCTCTATCCTGTCCAGAAATGCATTTACAACATCGGTAACTAAAAATTCGCCGTCGTCATAACCTTGTTGAATGCGTTCAATGTTCACTTCAAGAAACCGGAAGTCGTTATATCCGTTTACCGTATCATCCACTGAGCCATCACGGCAGGATACGATCAGCAGCATTGCAAAGCCAACGGCAAAAATTCCCTGTTTAAAAACAAAAACCTTAATCATGAGAATATCATTTTAATAAAAGCCATTATCATGCTGTATCAATATATTCACCTGTTTTCTTTTCAAGAACCAAAGGTACCCGCAAATAGAAGGTGCTTCCCGTTCCTTCTGATGATTCAACCCTTATCTCGCCATCAATCATGCCTGCATATGCACGGGAAATGGCAAGTCCGAGCCCCGATCCCTCATAAGACCTCCCGCCATCCATCTTCACCTGCACAAAACGTTCGAAAATGATATCTTGCTGATCAACAGGTATACCAATGCCCGTATCCCTTACATATAATACCAGCAAGTCATCTTCCCTGTAATTGCCAAACTCAACATATCCCCCTTCAGGAGTAAATTTAAGCGCATTGATAAGGAGATTGGTAAGGATGCTGTCCAGTTTGTGCCTGTCTGTAATTATGGTTGATACCTCATCGACTGACTTGTCTGTCAACCTGAATTCAATACCCTTGCTGACACTATCCTGCCTGAAAAAATCGTAATGATAACTCATCATATCCGAAACGGAAACTTCAGAAAGGACAATTTCAACATGCCCTGATTCTATCCTTGATATCTCGACAATGTCATTGATAGTTGACATCAACCTTTGAGCACCCTGATCAATTATATTGACGTGCTTTTTCAGCTCATCAATGGTCATGCCGGAGCTTTTCAGCAGCTCCAGAAAACCGGTAATAGCATTCATTGGTGTCCTTACCTCGTGGCTGATGTTTGCAAGAAACATCGATTTAAGGCGGTCCGATTCCTCCGCCTTTTCTTTAGCTTCGAGCAAAGCTTTCTCCGAAGCTTTCTGACCGGTAATATCTTCAAGTACACCGTCAAAATATTCAGGCTTGCCATTGCTGTCAAGCAATAGCCTGCTGTTATCCTTAACCCATATCTGTTCGCCCGATTTCCTCCACAGACGGAACTCACTCTGCACAACCTTATCGTTATACTCTTTTGCCTTGAACTGCTTTTCCCTTTCAGAAGGATTGACATACAGCTGGCTGACGTTGAGCTGCAACAGCTCCTCCACCGATCCGTAACCGAGCATTCTCACGAGGGCCGGGTTTGCAAAAACCAGCTGGCCATCGGTCGTGGTCCGGTAGACACCCACCGGAAGCTGATTGGTAAGTGAACGGTATTTCTTTTCGCTCTCTTCCAGGGTTTTCTCAGCAAGCCTGCGCTCATGGTTTACGAACAACTGAGCTACCATGGATGCAACAGTGCTTACAAAGGCTTCCTCATCAGGGTGCCAATTCCTTACCGGACCGGTATGTTCACAGCACACAACCCCAATAAGCCTTCCTTCTGATATTATTCCTGAATCAAGTAAAGATGATATACCCAGTGGTTTAAGATATGAATCTGCAAGTTCAGCGGTCCGCAGATCATTTTGTGCATCTTCGGCATATATGCGGGTTTCGGTCATCATGGCCCTGAAATAGGAAGGGAATACCCCGGTCTTCAATATTTCCCCCCGTGTATGTTTGCCTTTGCCACGTTCGTAGACCGTGAGGGATTTCAATTCAGTTCTGGTATCTGACAACTGCCAGATACCGGTACGTGCAACATCAATGGTCTCGGAAAGCACCTCAGCTATATGCTCGATCGCATCCGGCATATCTCCCCCGACAGCAAAGGGCTCAAGCGCAATCTTTGCAATTCCGGCACGCTGTAACAGGGCACGTTTTTCACTCTCTTTCATTATGGTAATTTAAGAAATACCGGACAATAAGCAAATTAGCAAAGACATTGGGCCTAATAACCGCCTGCCTATCTGGATATGGCAGTAACAACCTCTATCTCCACCTCATGCCCAACTTCTTTCTCCACAAGCTCTTTTATACTGTCAATATAGTCCTCGGTAACAGCACTGCCCGAAACAAGCATTAATGAAATTCTCAGGGGAGCCAGCCTCTGCACCTTTACATCCCTTATCACTGCAAGCTCTGTCTGCATACCCTCGAGCTGCTTTATGATCCTGTGTTCCCTCACCATCTGGTTGAACCCCAGGGCCAGCGGAACACTTAACGCGGCAACCACTGCAAGGGAGATAAAGATACCCTTTGTTGCAAGCCGCAGGGGACTGAACCCGAGCAGCATGAAGGTTATCGATCCCGCAAGCACTATACCGGCAAGGTTTGTTAGAAGCAGAAGAGCAGCACCGGTAAATACCGGCAAGTCCCACCAGCCTATACCGATCGCCGCCACCGCCAGCGGGGGTATCAGGGCCACAGCGATAGCCACACCAGCAAGAGTCTTAGCAACCTCCTCACGGGCATGGGCATAGGCACCTGCAATTCCCGACACCACAGCAATACCAAGATCAAGCAGGTTAGGCCTTGTCCGCGCCAGTATCTCCGAACCGGCCGATTGTATAGGGGTAATCAATGTAAGCAGAACGGCTGCCAGAAAAGCAATACCCAGTCCGGCCAGTATCGTACTCACACTGGTGGTTATTATATTTTTATCCTGTCTGAGCGCCCCCATGCTGAGCGAGATGATAGGCGACATCAGCGGAGCAAGTATCATGGCCCCTATCACCACAGGTGTTGAGTTGGCAAAAAGTCCGAAGGTGGCGATCAGTGTCGAAAGGACCATCAGCACAAGATAGGAGTTCTTGAGTCGGGCATTATCCCTCAGTACCTGGAAAAGATCCTTGAACTCCTCTGATGAAGCATGCCTTATGAAAGACAGTTTACGTTCTGCAAGCGCCTGGGCAGCCTCTCCCGAAGGCAATGCACTGGTCCGGAATATATCAGCACCCTCCCGGGATGCCTCTGGCACTTCAAGGTAGGCCCCCGGAAATATTTCAACCTGCTTCTCACCAATTGTAAGCTCAATATCACTTGCAGAGTGCTTTACCTTATCAATAAGCAAGTCTCTTTCTCCATCGGGAAAAGAAAACCGGATACGAGATGTCTTTATGTGAGCGCCAAAGGGGGGCAGCTTGTTCTTATCCCACAGTGAGCGGAAAGCGGAGTGGATCATTTCTGAAACGGAACGTGGACTAATAAGGAAGGCGTGCATCCGGCCGTCACTTATGGATGAGTCTTCCAGAACCATCCTGCTGAGCAGTGAGCTTTTCCGGTGTTCAGACACGACTATACCGGCTACGGAGGTTTTAATTTTGCGGTCGTTCGGAAGCTCCACATCCACCCGGAAGGGTCGTATGTTAAGAAACCTGGTCAGGAAACCCAGCCTCCTGTTCCAGAAACCCTCCTTCTTTGCCACATCCTCGCTGGTCAGCCTGAATGTCTGGCCCACGACCATGTTGTTGAATATCGGGATGCCATTGCAGAAAAGCAGATCAGTCTTTACCGGTTTGGGAGCATCCCTGAGATGGTCAAGAGCCTTCGACAGGTTCGTATCAACCCCCATACCGATGCATAACTGTCTGGCACCGGGGTGCGGGATAACAGCAATCCTGACACCCATGCCGGCAAGACCCGGCACCAGTTCTTTCAACTGATGATCTGAAAGGTATAGCAGTAAAGGTTCACCCGGATCCAGGTCTGTTATTACCGGGGCATCATAAATATCATAATGGCTTATCAGATCCTCGGCCGACTTCAGGAGCGTCTTCTTTACAGACTCCTGCTGCTCTAAATCATACAGCAATCTAAACTTCATCCCTCACCATTGTTTTCATTGGGTCTCATCCATTTTAAAATCTTCATTCCCCTCCTTTCCTACAAAAATATATCGACAAACCCGGCTGCCTTGACCTGTTTTTTGTTCTTGATGGTGCGTTTGCCCGCGGAAAAGCCCGTTACCGTACACTCTTTATAAACCCTGCAGTTGCCTTCACTGTCTGGAGAATACCCGTTGCAGACCCTCAGCACATCGGGCGAAATCTCGTCAATGATCACTATTTTGCCATCGCCGTGCCTGAGCCTTCCAAGTTCAAACTTACCATCTATCACATGAAGGCCCTTTGATCCAAACTCATCCGAAACGATTCCTGCAATTCTCCTCACAAGTTTAACACT
This sequence comes from Marinilabiliales bacterium, assembly GCA_007695015.1. Taxonomy (NCBI): domain Bacteria; kingdom Pseudomonadati; phylum Bacteroidota; class Bacteroidia; order Marinilabiliales; species Marinilabiliales bacterium. The sequence goes on along the minus strand of REEN01000056.1, from coordinate 16,467 downwards.
CTCATCAATCTCCTTTTTGCTCATTGCCCCGGTCTCCTCAAGGGCCTCGAGCGAAATGAGAACATCCACATCACCCTTGGTCCATGCTTCCACCACCTTGTTTATGTTCTCGCATGGCCTTACAAACGGATACCTCCTCCAGAAACTGCCTGTTGAATTGTTCCTCCATGTGAACTCAAGGTTCTGCAATGGCGCCGAGCCTTCAAATTCGGGGGCTTTCGCCGGAAGTCCGAGTGGATCAGCAGGCTCGACCACCATTTCATTATCGCTCATCGTATCAACATAATGAGAAGGTATCCCCTTTTCCTGCAGCAGCCGGAAAAAATGGGTTGCGAACCGGCAGGCTATGGCTCCCTTGCCCGGTATCTCGCCGACAACGGTATCGTAGCCCGGATCAAAAACGGGCTTTCCATCTTCGATATAACCGGTTGCCTCATCCTTATAGTGAAGCAGGTATTTTCCGGCATGCTCCCCTGCAGTTATCTCATATACATCTTTAGATTTTCCGCGGTAAACAAGGTTCCTGTCTGTCATGGCTTTTTTCTGTTATCAGGTTAATAAGAAATATAAATTCATAAGAGTTCATATTTTTGGCAAAACGATAATATCGCCGCAACTTCCCAGAACCAGCCCGATCACATCAGACCTTACCTCCTGTCTCCTTTCAGGGCTAACCATGTATTTAACCACAAGGTACAATTTCTCATTTTTGATGTCCGGATAGACCGTCAGATGATCGCTGTTGCCCGCAATAGCTGATATCCCATCCCTCAGGATGCCGGTAATCCCGTGACTTTCGCCTGGCATCTGTGACAGCTGGAAAAGTATCTGCTCCTGTAGAATATTCTTGCCCAGCTTACTGATACTCTTTTCGAGAAAGAGCCGGTTAGGAACCCTGGTATATACATCGGGAAGCTCATGTGTCCTGTCCAGCAGAACATAAAAGGTGCCGATATGCAGAACCTTACCCTCATCGTCGCCAATCTTTATATAGTCTCCAATGCGGAAAGGCTGCTTTCGAAGCAGGATTATCCAGCCGAAAAACGACAGCAGCACATCCCTCACTGCAAATGCAAGCCCGGTGGTCAGCAGGCCTATAAAGATGGTAATATTACCAAGGGAAACTCCAAAGTGGTAAAGGATAACGAAAACACCTATACTGTATAGCGACCAGCTGTATATCTTAGAGTAGAAGATCCTCTCTTCCGGCTCATCAAAAAGGTTGTACACCCTTTTGATGGTAAGCCGCAGAAGCAGGCTTGCTGTAAAGAGGGTTCCTATTACAAGGGTGACGCTGTTTATAACCCTGTTCAGATTATCAGACAGGTGAATTATATTCTCCAAATGAAGATATGAGAGTGCCCCGAGAATTAATAACAACAGAAGAGTCACTGCAACAGAAACGCTCAGGAACCTTAGACGGATCTCCTTAAAGCGGGGTTTCTTTATCTTCATATTGGGACTTGTGTAAAACTACCTGGTTAATTCATTATGAGCCGAAAAGAAAAGTGAGAAGATGAACATCATCGGTAGCTCTTCTCAAATTTGTTACAGAAAGAACAATTGCATCTCCATCTCTGAGCATAATCAGCCTGTCTATATTCATCCGTTCATATCCGGCTCTTTCGGCTGCATCATCAAAAATTTCATGATAATAGTCGTATACCAACTGCAGGGATTCATCACTGTTATCGGGTATTGTATACCTCAGCTGGTAACCGTCTCCATATAGCCTCTCTCTTGCATGATCAAATTCAGCAGTTTCAAATACCGGGATATTTAACTCCGCCAATCTCGATTCAAAAAACTCCCTGTCAAAAACCGGTTCTTCTGCAGCATCTTCGGCAATTTCAGATTCGGCCCTTGCTTCATCTTCCGATACTCTTCTTCCTTCTGAACCAGAACTACAGCTAAACACAAATAATAAAGACACTAATAAAAAGGATAACAGATTGATTTTTTGCATAACTAAACTCCTCCAGTTTTAATTGTTAAAAATTATTTACACACTGGCAAGTTGGCAAAATTTTATGATAAACCGAAGCAGCAGCAGAATATTATTCAAACAATTTCAGGTCAACAGCATCTCCCATCATTCTGTATCCTGCCTCATTGGGATGCAAAAAATCTCCGGTGTGAAATTCTTTCAGGAGTAGCCGGGGATCATCAGGGTCACGCATCAGCCTGTCAAAATCGATAACGGCATCAAACCACCCGCCGCTCCTGATCCATTCATTTACCTTCTGCCTGGCCGCCTCCCCTGGCTCAGTGTAATAGAATGAATTGCCAAACGGCAGGATAGTAGCACCATAAACCAGTATTCCCGCAGCATGCGCATCAGCGATCATCCGCTCATAAGCGGCAATAAGCTCTTCAGCAACCTGGTCTGCCTCCTCTTTGGTACCGGTCTGCCCTATATCATTCACCCCGTGCAGAATTATCAGCCACCTTACACCATGCTGACCCAGCACGTCCCTGTCAAACCGTTCAATAGCCGGTGGTCCAAGGCATTCCCGCAGCACGCAGTTACCGCCTATTCCCTGGTTCAGGACTCCGGTATTACTGGTAGGCGGATTTTTTATAAGTCTCTCCGCCAGTATATCGGGCCACCGGTTCTGCCTGTTTGTCCCCGATCCTCTGCCATCGGTAATAGAGTTCCCGATAATGACCAGTGAACCTGCTGTTGCCTGCGCTTTCACATCAATACCGCTGATCACATACCAGCGTTCGGCCGGAACAGCACCCTCAAAATCAATGGATGAGGCCCTGTCGCCGGGCAGGATCCAGGAGGTGGTACGGGATCCCGGATGCCCGGTAACATCAGGCGAAGTCTCGCCGAAGAAGATTGTTATTGCCAGTTCAGACAGCGGCTCAGTTGCAAAGGGAGCAGGGTCGGAAACCACAAAATAACCCGGCCCCATAGTTACCTGCGACCGGTTTCCGAACTTCAGTTCAGTAACGGTTGAAGGATCAATCATGCCTCCTCCTTTTGACACTGCCACATGCACACTTTTCATTTCAACACCGCTTGTACTGAACTCATTCGAGAAGCGTACCCTCAGGCTGTCCCCTCCAACCGAAATCCGCACAACCTGCCTGAGTGTATTATTGCCCAGCCCCGGCTCGGGAGGCATATTATGCGGCTCCACAAGCTGGGGTGCGGTACTCCATGTACCAGTCCATTTACCTGCCTCACCATCTTCCTGATCAATGCTCCCCGGGGCTGAAAGTGACTTTTTTTCTTTTTCCCCCGGCCCGGCATTGGTTCCCGCAAAGGCATCGGGAAAGGTATAGCGTGAGGTGACATAGCCACCCTCCTCACAACGTGCGAAGGGCCACTGGTAGGGATCCCTTTGTGCCATTATTCCGGAGGTAAGCAGAAAAGAGGTGGCAAATAACAGAAGAGTGAATTTTGATAAGGCCTGAAGTGGTCTGGTCATCGAAATGTATTTTTTTTGTCTTGCCTGACAAAACTAATCATAATTCCTCATAACCGGTATACCGGCAACCTGCCGGAAGCAGTGTATTACGCCAGCTATAAAACTGCTGTGTTATTAATCATGCAATTGGTAATCGGATAATCAGGAGGGATTTTGTATCATATAGGCAATCAGCAGCAGAAAGCCAATAAGCAGAGCAATAAGAAAGTATTCAATTATTACCAGTATCAACTGCTTATTATTCCTGTAGTACTTGTACAACCTGGAAAGGATCATGATGGTCTGTGCTGTGATATCATATAAAACTAAATTCTTGTTATTTGCGCCACAAATCCGCCTGCCGGAAGTAAATGCAAAGACACAGGGGTTTCATTGCCTATTACCATATCTTTAAACTTGTAATCTTCCATATGCTCGCCATCAGCTATAATTGACATCTTAAAACTTCCCTCAGGTAAGTGCCCGAGAGTAAAGGTAAACTCCTTTGGCACCATTTCTCCATTAATGCCGGCCAGGTAAAATATATCATCCTTTTCGCGGCACAAAACTGCCAGTCTGCCTGGATAACCATCTATAAACCACGTATTGTCCCATACTGTCGGAACACTACTCAAAAATTCCAGTACCTCCCTGGGTTGTTTTCTGAATCCCTTGATATTATCGGCAAAATGCTGTAAGGCAGACTCGAATAGAACTGATAGTGCCAACTCGTGAGCCCAGGTTGTCTGCCTGATGGATTGCGGACTGAAATCGGTGAAGGTGACAGGAGTATAGTCCATACTGCCCATCACATTTCTGGTGAACGGATAAATAGAGTTCAGGTAGGGTGCAGTTGGAGGAAAACCCGGATAGCTGTATAATTCTGCACCTCTAACTCCCTCCATGGTCACCAGGTTGGGATATGTCCTTTCCCATCCCCTGGGAAATGTGCAGCCATGAAAGTTAACCATCAGTTCAAAATCTGCAGCATCACGGAGTATGTCGAGGTACAGTTGTATCATATTTTGCTTTTCACTCTGAAAAAAGTCGATCTTGACCCCTTTTACTCCCAGCTTGCTGATGCGTTCAAACTCTTCGCGCCTTATTTCTCTGTCATGCATCAGATCACGTGGCCCGGCGTCCATAACCTTCGTGTGCGGACCACCTGAATTGTACCACAGATAAATACCAACCTCCTTCATTCCGGCATATTCAATAAGCTCTTCCACTGTACCGCCGCTCATCACGTGCCATCCGGCGTCAACAAGAGAATAGGGCCAGTCCATCCCGGATGCCAGATCTACGTACTGTTTAAGGGGCTCCAGGAAATAGCTGCTGGAATGATCACTCCACCAGCTCCACGATGATATACCGGGTTTTATCCATGATACATCTTGCAGGGCAACTGGTCTGGCCAGGTCATGCGGAAGTGTTGTCTCAACTATCGGGGCCGGTGTCGTTCCGACAACAATGAACCTCCAGGGAGTTTGCCATGGAAGGGAACTAACAGGATGTACATCGCCCAAACCATAGTTCTCCCATTCATGCGGAAAATGGAGCTTGTATTTTCCATCATGCGCATCAGCTGCAAGATGTGAGCCGCAGTATTCATCATATACTGCTGTTTCACTTACAAATATCCATACACCGTTCGTGTGGAACAGAACAGGAAAACCCCAGCCTGTTGATAAGGGCGGATAGTCTCCAACAGCCAGAACCGGCTCATATCCATACTCGTATGCAGGAGACCATATTCCAAGGGTGTCATATGGCTGCTTCCAGGCCTCACCGGGTACAGGAATATGAAAGCCTGTAAGTTCTCTGAGTACTGTGTACAGGCTGTCACTTTCTTCAGGGAAACGGTAACTGAAAGCCACACCTTCATTGTAAACCCTGAAAAGCAACTCGAGCAGTGCATTATTGCTATTCCTGAACGTAAGGGAGAATTCGCTGTAATGATCCCTTCTGAGAGATCGTTTACCGCTGATCATGAAATATTCCTTATCAACAACAACCGGCCCGTGTGTACTGACCAGTTCAAGATCCTTACTGAAATCCTCATCACTTCTGATAATGCCCAGTGGTGACGGCCTTACCGCCAATATATGCTCACCTTCAGCAACCAACTCAACACTGTACGACAGAGGCGACGGGATATCAAAGTAATTCTCAACACCCAAGGTTGAAACAGTCAGCAGCACAGATCCATCGGGCGATGTGATTATCCAGTTTCGGACTTTTTGCTCATTACATGAACCAAATAAAGCCACTACGCTAAAGCAAAAGGTAATAATAACATTTCTGATGGTCATAGACACTCAGTTTTATAAAAACATAGATATCCTAATCTGGTATAGCCAGAACCAAAGAGAGATTTGAATAATATTTTGCCACGAGAATCAAGAATATTATAGCTAAGTCACTAAAATGTCTTTCCTTGAAATTACAGGAACAGGTTCCGGTAAAGTTTTCAGCAACAAAGGAAAACTATTCTGGCAGATTGCAATATGCGGAATATCTCAAAAATGTTGTCAGAAATTCTCTATAACCAATTTAGAGACGTAAGTTAAAAGGATGAGACATTTACAACAGATTATCTCTTTTCGGCAGCATCTTCATCCTGGCCGGCAAGCGGCAATTTATCCTTCTTCTGCATATATTCTGATGGAGTTACGCCATAGGTGGCCTTAAAGCACCTGGTAAAGTATGGCGGACTGCTGAAACCGACAGCATATGCAATACCGCTGATATTTGTATCATCTTGCATCATCATTTCCTCAGCCTTTTTCAGTCTCACTGTTCTCACAAATTCCTTTACAGGCTGCTTGATAATGGAATTGAATTTACGGTATAACTGGGCCCTGCTCATTCCCAGCTGAACGGTAAGAAAATCGACATCAAGATCTGGATTGGATATATTATCCTGAACAATATCCAGCACCTTCTGCATAAACCGGTCCTCTGACGACATCCTGATCTTTCTCAGAGAATTCCTTGCAAAATCTGAACTGAATTTATTAATGATCCTGTCCCTGGTTTCCACCAGGTTGTTTATTCTGACTAAAAGTTCCTCGATCCTGAATGGTTTTGTCAGATATGCATCGGCGCCGCATTTAAAGCCGGAAACCCGGTCTTCTTCTGACACCTTTGCTGTGAGCAGAATAACAGGAATATGATCAGTCTGAATTTCAGACCTGAGGATCTGACACATCTTATCTCCGCATATCCCGGGCAGCATAATGTCAGAAATAACCACATCGGGGATACAATTGCGTGCCAGCTCAAGGCCTTCCTCCGCCGATCCTGCTTCAATCACCTTGTAGTGCTGCAACAGCTCCTTATTAAGAAACAGCCTTGTATCAGGATCATCCTCCACTATAAGAACAGTGGGAAGATCCCGGTAATCAGGGCCTTGTTGCTCTGCCTGAAGCAATAGATCCGGACATACACCCTCAACCGTTTCTGCCTGATTTTCCTTTACTATAAGAGGTTTATTGAGATTTTCGGGTGATATGGCCCCTGAATAATAACTTTCCCCATGAGGTATATAAACGGTAAAGGTACTACCCCTGCCATAGTTTTCCGGATCATTTGGTGAAACCTTTATTTTGCCTTTATGAAGCTCGACCATCTCTTTGACTATTGACAGCCCTATCCCGGTGCCTTTTTGGCCCTCACCACTGTCTGAGCGTATCCTGAGGTAACGCTCAAATATCTTCTCCCTCATTTCGGGAGCAATTCCGGGACCGGAGTCGATTACACTGATTGTAATGAAGTCTTTGGCATAGAAACTGCTCTGATATTTATCAGATTGATGGTATCCTCTGAGCTCTACCCTAACCTGACCATTTTCAGGGGTGAATTTAATTGCATTGGACACCAGGTTGGTTACAACCGTCTCAATAACCTCAGGGTCAAACCAGGCGAAATGGTCACAATCTTCATATTGAAAAGAGAAGCTGATATCTTTCTGCCTGGCTAATGAACTGAACGATAAGCTGACCTCCTTCACAAAAGAAATAATATCACCACCGACTACCTTGAGGCTATAGCCTCCTGTATCAATTCGCCTGAAATCCAGGAACTGGTTTACAAGATGTTGCAATCGTTGAATGTTTCGGTGCATGATATGAACCTGGAAAAAATCTTTCTTCCAGTCAAAATTCTCCCTTTTCGACAACAAGTTATCAAGAGGGCCGGAGATAAGCAGCAGGGGCGTTCTTATCTCATGGGCAATATTGGTAAAAAACCTGGATTTAAGGTTATCTATCTCCTGCATTCTCTTGATCTCCATGCGAGCCGTTGTCTTTGTCTTTACAATATATCTTAATAGAAACAGGATTCCCAGGACAAACAGCATGTAACCAAAAAATGCCCAATGAGTAAGATAAAAGGGAGGTGTTATGATAATATCAAGTACAGCCTCATTATCGGCCCATAAACCATCATTGTTTGCAGCACGAACCCTGAACCGGTAGTGTCCGTGCCGCAGATTGGTATAAGTCGCAACATTTCCTGAACCCGTATAATTCCAACCGTTTTCAAAACCCTCAAGAATATAGGCGTACTGGTTCTTTTCTGCATTAATGAAGTTCAATGCTGAAAAAGTGAATGATAATGAATTCTGGTTATGTTTGAGTTTTATCTTTCTCTGACTGGTAATGCTGCGGTCCAGTATTCCCGAATCATCACCAATTCCTATCTCTTTGTTAAACAATGATATTCCGGTAATGTAGACGGGAGGTATAAAGGAATTTAATATTATTGAATCGGGATGGAAAAAAACAACCCCGTGGGATGTGCCAAAATAAAGCCATCCTGCATCGTTCCGGTTAACCGAATTGTATATAAAATGGTTGGAAATCAGTCCGTCAGATTTATAGAAACTGTTTATATTCTGAGAGAAGATACCGGTATTGACTGTATCCAGACTGGTTGTGTGATCAATTCCAAGATGCTGATTATTAATAAGGTTAAGGCCATCAATTGTGCCTGCCCATATATTGCCATTTATATCGCTCGTTATGCTTGCTGTAATATTAGATGATAGTCCCAGGTCCTGGTTGATCATCAAATATGTTTGGTTATCCGGATTAAATACGACAACTCCGAAATCGGTAGAAAGCCATAGCAGACCTGATGGATCCTCAGTTAAGCTGCGAATACTCAATACGCTTCTTCGCCTGTCATCGAATTGAAAGTGCTCAAATGCTGAACTTTCAATATCGTACAGGGTGAGCCCTGAGTTGCCTGCAAGCCATAACCTACCACGGCTGTCAGTTAAGAGCGCCCATATCCAGATATATGGTTGCTGCCTGTCTTCCTCGCAGTACACACTGGAAACATATGAAACTTGTCCGGTTGACCTGCAGATCTTTGCAAAACCCTTTCCCTGTATAGCTACCAGCAGATTACCATCACCATCTGCAGTCATTGCCCTGATATCGTTACCGGGTATCTCATAACCTGCCGAACAATCAGTTTTATAATGAACTACAGGATTACCGTTAATGTCATATTTCTCAAGGCCTCCCTGATAGGATCCCACCCACATATTATCATCTTTATCACGAAAAATGGCGTGGACGTCCTGCATATTTTGTCCTAAGCCCGGCACACGATTCAAGGTTGTCATCGTGCCGTCATTATTAAATAGCTCAACCCTTCCGTCAGAATAGCCAACCCAGGTTCTTCCCCGGCTATCGTGATTTGTCGCTCTTACCACATTGCTGGTTATTTCACCGATACTTGAAAAAATATGGGTATCATAGCTGTGAAATGATCTCCTTGCCTGGGCAAGCAGCAAACCGTAATGTTCTGTCCCTATCCAAAGATTGTCATGATCATCCCTGTAAGTGTACTTCACAATTGGCCTTAACCATTGCCTCTGCCCTGGTTGAATAAGACCCACTTGCTGAACTGTTTCATTTATTGTACAATATGAAAAAAGTCCGTTGCTGGTTGACACCCAAATGATATTGTCCTCCTTCATAAGATGGTGAATATATTTAACACCATCCAGTTCAATGTTTCTAACATCGCCCGTTTCAATTTCCATTACCTTCAGTCCTTCCTGCGTTGTAGCAATCCAGACCATACCATCTGAAACAACGATATTGTTTATCAGGTCGCCGGGATTCAGCGAGGGATCAACAACATGGGTAAAATGCCGGTATTCTTGTGATGCAGGGTCAATATGGCTTAATCCATGCTGAGAATATACAATCCACATACCTCCCCTGTCATCTCTCTTGATATACCTGACACTGTTGTCAAGTGGGGCATTGACATCCTTCTTCCAGTCAACCGCCTTCAGCAGCTCAGAAATATATATCTCCCGCAGGTTCTCAGGAAGTAATTGGTTGAACTCATCGACGAATGCATCTTCGGAGTAATAGTTTTTATGCAGAAGTGAGGCTGCCGCTGAAACCACATCAGCCGGAAACTCCTCCTGCATAAGGTAATTGATTGTTTCCGGGGTAATTGTTAAAACATCTCTGGAAAGAACATCTTCTATCAGCCCGGTATTTTTATCAATTACAGACATGCCCTCATGGGTAGCGATCCAGAATCGATCCTGCAAGTCCTGGCACAAAGCATTTATCCTGTAGCCTGGTAGTCCGAAAAACTCCTCTCTGCTGAATATCTGATGCGAGAAATACTCTTTTTCAGAAATATATTGTGTTAGAACATCAGAGGCTACCCATAATGAACCATCCCTGTCCATAAACAAATGGCTGACATTTGTCAGGCCAAGATATTCCTGCTGGTCAAAGGTTAATAGGAATTGTTTAAATGCATTTCCGTCAAACCGGTTAAGGCCCATTTCCGTTCCAATCCACATAAAACCCTTAGCGTCCTGTATTATGGAAGTTATGGATGCATTTGAAAGTCCATCCTCTGTTGTATATTGTTTCACAAAAAGGGGACTCTCTTGCTGTGATTGGCTAAATGCCTGGAATAGCATTGAAGCAAAAACAACTGGTAGTATTATTTTCAGGAACATGCCGGTCCATTTAGCTGAATAGCTTATATACAAAGTTAGGGAATATAGGCATTAGTTACTAAATTATTATCAGTAAAAAATATTACTCTTCCTTTTAATGACTGCACATCTAAAAGAGGCTGTCTCTATTAAAACAGCCTCTTTTCTGCAAGCTATCAATTACTATCTCCGCTATCTGTGTATCATGAACCGGTGGGTAGTTGTCATATCACTGCTTGTGCTTACTTTTAATATATAAATTCCATTCTGCAAATTTTCAACGTTCAATGAATTGTTACCCCGGGTAAGTCTTGATGTAAAAGCAATCCGCCCCATCAGGTCGTATATATGTGCTTCTCCGTTGTTGGCACTTTCGAGGTTAATGTTGAGTATGCCATCCTGCACAGGGTTTGGAAATATACTCAAGCTTTTCTTGTATTCTTCAGCGATTTCAGAGACATTTGTTGGAACCGGATCACAGGAAAATAGAGCCAGCATGCCCACAACAAGGCGGTGGGGCGTCCATGTTGATTCAACCACCCATTCAAAATCTCCCTCCTGGGTAAAGATAAAGGCAGTTGAACCATGTACAACTTGTCCTGCATTATTTGGCTCTTCGTATTCATAGTGGATAAGCCCTTCCATTTCCTTTGAAAATTCATCACCGTCACCGGCAACATATGCAGGTTCTTCTACATCACCCCGATAAAGAGTTGCTGCTATAGCCAGGATATTATCTGATCCGGGACTTTCTGCAGGACCAATGGCTATTTCAGTGGCTTCTGACGTATTGTGTACACTAACCGCTTCAATAAACTCCCAGTTCTCACCGCCGGTAAACTCCTGCAGGATTACCCACGCATCCCTGGTAGACCATTCAGGTTTTTGCCAATCAATCTCAGCAATATCGGAGGCATCTCCAGCAGCAACTTTGCTCCAGATTGCAATTGCTCTGCCTGCTTCAGGCATAAAGGCCAGATGCCTCTCCCAGCCGCTGCCAGCAATGATTATGGGATCATCTTCACCTGTACGATGACCGGAAAGAATTACAAGAAGGTTTCCTTCAGTGGTTTTTTCATCAAACGTAACTAATCCGTCATCTCTGGAAACCGATTCAAGCTTGTATTGCACTCTGCTGATGGCAACATCATCTGCCAAAGAGCTTATCGTTGATAAACCCATAAACATCAGAAATAATAAAATGCATTGTAGTTTTGTTTTCATAATTTCTTTTTTTAGTTCATATTAAAAATATATGCGTTGTCAGTTTAATAGCATTGGAGACTCTAACAATTCCTGCACCTTGAAAAAAACACCCTGTCTCTCCCCAGGACCTACCAAACCTCGGGTAGACAGGGTGTTTTTCCGCCCGCTAACCTTAACCTAAACCAAATATGTCATGAGAATCAAATAAGCTATTTACCATTGTTTAATTGTATTAATTGGTTTATAATGTTTAATAACCGGGGTTCTGCACCAGTACACCGGGTTGAAGATTGATCTGAGGCTGAGGGATAGGTTGATATTTATCCCTTTCGGTGAAGCTGGCCCCACTCATAAAGTCTCTGATATCATTCAGCGCAAAAGAATTTAGAGTTTCAGCCATCGGCATGGAATTAAGCCCTTCCGGAAGGTTGTCCCACCGTCTCAGATCAAAAAAGCGTATACCTTCAGTTGCAAACTCCAGCCGCTGTTCCCACTGAACAGCCTGCATTGCTTCTGCCTGGCCGGGAAATGAGGAATATAGTCCGATCCTGTAATTTGCTGCCGGCTGATCCCAGTCAACGTCACCTCCGCTCATATAATCATCATGGCTGCTGCCCGGACCCCACGGATATGCCGCAGGAGGAAGTTCGTATATTTGAACCCTGCCCATTACATACTCGTTATCGGCACGTTCCCTTACCATATTCACATATTGACGGGCAAGCTCAAGATCATTTTCATAGGCAGCCACTTCGGCCCTCCACAACAGAATATGGGCATACCGGATGTAATCGTAATTAAGGGCATTGACCCCTGTCATCCACCCTGTTGACTGAACCAGATCATCACTCCGGTTAAACATGGTCTTGAGAGCAGGCATGTAGGGTCCGCCATTATCATGGCTGCGGATCCAGTCACGTCCCCTCATAATACCCCAGTCCAGGAAAGGAATCCCCCTGCGGCCTACGGTCCAGTCAAGCCTGGGATCAACTTCATCCTCAAAAGGAATAAATTCCACAGAAGAAGCAACTCCCATATCATTCTTCAGGTGAACATTAACCTGGTCAAATACCGGCAGTCCCTCAGCATCCACCCTGAAGGCATTTACAAGGTTCTGCGAAGGCTGATGAAAACCACAGCAGGTTCCGATATCAGCTCCATGAGGGAAGTTAAGCCCGATACCCATTTCGGCGTTTGCACCACAGCATGCGCCATCGTTCACAGAAGCCTGGATGGCAAAAACCGATTCCGGATGATTATTATGTTCAATTCTGAAATTGTCATAGAAATTGGCATTAAGCTGGTATCTGCCGCTGTTTATGATTTCATCCAGCAACGGCCGTGCTGATTCATAGTCAAGTACCTGGAGGTACGCCCTGGCAGCAAGCCCCATGGCGGCATATCTGGTTGGCCTTCCTTTGTCAGACTGGGTAGCCGGAAGATTCTCCCAGGCATATTGTAAATCACCGATAATATGCTCTAAGATGGCTCCTTCCGGATTGATATTTGAAACCTGCGACGGATCGGGAGTATCTTCGGTAATAATGGGGATGTTCCCGAATACGAGCCAAGCTTCAAAATTGTAGAAAGCCCTGAGGAACCTCGCTTCTCCCATCAGTCTGGCCATGGTGCCGGGATCAAGTTCAGTAGCGTTGATTATCGGTATTATGGTGTTGACCCGGTATATGCCATATCCGAAAACCCAGCGCCATTTCTCATGTATAAACCCGTTATCAGGCATCACCTCCCAGCGTTCTATATAATTAACAGGTGTCTGATCGGTTATTGTTGATCCTTTATATGCATCGTCAGATGCAACCGAACCATAGTGCCAGTTCTGTACTGAAGCACCCCAGCTGAAAGCCCATTCCATAAAACCGCCGCTGATCATCCCGTATACCCCCAGCAGGAGAGCATCAATTCCTTTTTCACTGTAAAAAACAGGCTCTGCTGTTGTACCGGGAGGCTCTTTTTCCAGGAAGCTTTCAGAACATGAAATTGTGATGGCCAAAAAAATTAAAGAGACCAGTATTATTGATATTTTTTTCATCTGCTTGTATTTTTTATTTATTATAAATTCAGGTTGACGCCGAACATAATACGACGTGGCGTAGGCCATGAGCCCTGATCAATACCCATATGTCCGCCCCATAAATCCAGATCGGGATCCAGTCCGCTATAATTTGTAATCGTAAATAAATTGGTTACCTGTGCAAACAGCCGCAATCGCTGAATCTGCATCCTGCTGGAAAACCTTTCGGGCACACTGTAGCTTAACCTCAGGTTCTGAAGCCTCAGGAAAGATCCGTCTTCAATGTAATGGGTCGAAGGAAGCTGTGTTCCTGTATGCATATCCTGAATGGCAAGTTTGGCATCGGCGTTGTTGTCAAGATAGGGGCTGCCCCAGGATTTATAGAGCGCATCCCTGCTCCTGTTGACGTCGAACGATCCATAATCCAGGCTGCGCCTGTGATAATTTATCATATCGTTCCCGTAGCTCCCGTAAAAGAACATGTTAAGGTCAAAATTGCCATAACCGAGGTCTATGTTCAACCCACCGGTAAAATCAGGATGAGGACTGCCGATATATGTCTGATCAGCAGCATCGATATAACCACTTCCGGTAATATCACGATATTTGAACCGTCCCGGCCTGTTGTAATCGCCCTCCGGTCCGAATGCCGGTGGGTGGGCATCAGCTTCCGCCTGTGTCTGGAAAATACCATCAACTATATACCCGTAATACTCCGGGAATGCACGACCGGCAGTTGTCCTTGTGTAGTACATCTGACGAAGGTCACCGAAAACAATCTCTTCCTCCAGGTCATCTGAAAGCTTTACTATCTCATTGACATAACGTGATATGGTGCCGGTAAGGCCATATCTGAACCGGCCTGCAAAAGCAGTGTTGTTATAACCCAGTTCAATATCAAATCCCACGTTCTTCATCTCTCCTATATTTATATACGGGGGTGTTGCCTCTCCCATGGTTGCAGGTACACCTATCTGGTAAAGCATGTCACTGGTATTCCTCTCCCAGATATCAACTGAAAAGTTCACTGAATTTCCAAGGCCAATAAAATCCAGACCCAGATTGTAAGTTTCAGTGGTTTCCCAGGTCACATCAGGATTACCTCTGACCGTGGGCTGAAATCCTATCCTTAGAGGGGTTCCGGTTCCTCCGATCGGATAACCTGCTCTTGACAGGTGGGTCGCGAAGGTAGAATAAGTGGCATAGTTACCGATCCTGTCATTACCAGCCAAACCCCATCCAAGTCGCAACTTGAGCATATCCAGCCAGTCTCGTGTGCCGGCCATGAAATCCTCCCCGGAAATATTCCATGCAAACGATGCCGCCGGGAAGGTTGCAAACCGGTTTTCAGGACCGAAACGGGACGAACCGTCGCGCCTTACGGTTACTTCGAACAGGTACCGGCCAAGCAGGTCATAGTTAACCCGGCCGAACAGCGAAAAAAGAGACCATTCTGCCATGGAGCCGGAGTTAAGCTGATTGTCTTCCCCTGAGGAGAGCTGCATATAGTTTGGATCGGTGCTGAAGAAATCGGTTCTGCTTGCATTCATCCACTCAAACCTGTTTTCAATTGCTTCAGACCCCAGGATTATATTCAGCCGGTGGTCATCTCCGAAGGTAGTCCTGTAATTGAGTGTATTGGACCAGTTCCACTGAAAGGTGTAGTTGTTGCTGCGGTTCAGCACATTCGTCATATCGGGTTCTGAATGTTCCGGGTTTACAAGGGTGCGATTTCGGCCGTTCCACTGCCCGTAATTGTACCCCAGGGTACTCCTGAAATCAAGTCCCTCAATAATACTGACCTCCCCGTAAAAATTACCCAACATGCGAAAGTAGCCTCCGATGTTATGCCGTTCACGGTATAGCTTGGCAACGGGATTACCCTGTGCACCGGTTTCCGGCGCCCTGGTCCCTGCGAAATTACCCATTATGTCATACACCGGTATGATGGGCAAGGAAAATGTTGCAAAGGAAACCGCCGATGCTTCACTGTGATCACCTCCGTAACCTGACAGGGTTCCTTGCTGGTTGTTGTATGACACCTGTAACGACTGTCCGGCCCTGATAAAATTGGTAATCCCGGCATCTGTGTTGGCACGGAATGTGTACCTTTCGAAACCGGTATGATGCAACATACCTTCTTCGTTAAGGTACGATCCTGAAAACGCATAATTAAGGTTTTCCGCACCTCCGCTAACCGCCATGTCATATTCCTGCATTATGGCGTTGCGGAAAATCTCATCAAACCACTTGGTACCCTCCTTGTTGGCAGGCATAATAAGGTAAGAAGGGTAGTTATAAAGTGCCGGATCGACACCTGGATCTCCAGCCATAGCACCGGCAGGCAAAATATAGTCGGGAATCCTTGGCTCACTTCCGCTTCCGTATTGTGGGTGGGACCAGTCAACACCGGGATTCCTTCCCATATTTCTTGCACCCAGGAAAAGTAATTCACCGAATTCCTGTGTATTTAACAGATCATACTGATTAACTGCCTGGGCAATACCCGTGCGGGCAGAAAAGCTCACCGTGGGTCTTTGACCTTCCCGCCCGCGTTTTGTGGTAATTATCACCACCCCGTTTGCCCCCCGGGTCCCGTAAATTGCAGTCGATGAAGCGTCTTTCAATATAGATATGGACTCAATGTCATTGGGGTTGAGGTTGTTGCCGGGTCCTGAAGGAACTCCGTCAATTATATACAGAGGTTCATTATCAGTTATTGTTCCCAACCCGCGAATTCTTATCGATGCCTGTCCGCCCGGCACATTGGAAGTAATAATCTGGACACCCGAGACCTGTCCCTGAAGGCGTCCAAGCGCACTTGG